>NZ_JAHKSN010000007.1 GCF_018863415.1 Deinococcus aestuarii
GGCAGTCGACGTGGGAGTAGTGGCGGGTGGGGGTGTTGTACTCGACGTGGGCGGTGTTGATGGTGATGCCGCGGGCCTTTTCCTCGGGGGCCTTGTCGATCTGGTCGTAGGCCAGCTTCTCGACCGTCGGGTCCGCCGCCGCCGCCGTGAAGGTGATCGCCGCGGTCAGCGTGGTCTTGCCGTGGTCGACGTGCCCAATCGTCCCCACGTTCACGTGGGGCTTCGTCCGCTCAAACGTTCCTTTTGCCATACTCGAATCCTCCTGAAAGCTGGTGTCCCGGCTGCGGGACGGGCCTGAACAGCATACAAGGCTGGGCGGGTCCGACTGTGCGACTCGGACGATGCCTCACGCAAGCTGCCAGCCCAACCCCATCAAGGCAAACGTGGCCTGCCGGGAAAGCGGGCCACGTTCTGGGCTGGAGCTCTTGGTCGGGATTGAACCGACGACCTCTCCCTTACCAAGGGAGTGCTCTACCACTGAGCTACAAGAGCGGAAAAAGCGGGAAACGAGACTCGAACTCGCGACATTCAGCTTGGGAAGCTGACGCTCTACCAACTGAGCTATTCCCGCGTGTGGTGGGCAGGGGCGGATTCGAACCGCCGTACACGTACGTGAACAGATTTACAGTCTGTCGCCTTTAACCACTCGGCCACCTACCCGGATTGTCCCTGGCCCTGACCTGTGAGACAGAGTGGAGCCACTCAGGAGAATCGAACTCCCAACCTTCCGATTACAAGTCGGGTGCTCTACCAGTTGAGCTAGAGTGGCACCCTTCCTGCACGCCGGAACACGCGGAGCAGGTCCCTGAGCACGGAAGCGGCACGCCTGGGCGCTGACTTCCGGCTGTGAATAGTAGCATCGGACCCCGGGGGTGTCAACACGGCGCGCGCGCCGCAGAGGGGCGTCTGTGGATTAACGTTTGCCCTGTCTCCGGAACCAGGGGACTCCGCCATTGCGCGCATTCATGGCTCGGTCAGGGGGCGTAGACTGGCCGCCTTTCGGGCTTCCCGCGGCCCTGGACCGTGTGGCCTCCCCCCATCCTTTTTCCTGAGGTGAACCCTTGGACAGTCTGCGAACCCTCTGGCCGTACCTGCGGCTTCACACGCGGCAGTACGTGATCGGCCTGTTCGCGGTGGTGGTCGCCAATGCCGTGAACCTGCTGCCGTACTACTTCATCCGCCTGACCATCGACGGGCTGACGGGGGCGACCGACGCCAGTCCGGGCACCCCGGGCGTCACGCTCGGGCAGGTCGGGCTCTACGCGCTCGGGATCGTCCTGGCGGCGACCACCGCCGGGGCGCTGATGCTGGTCATGCGGCGGCAGATCGTGATCGCCTCGCGGCAGACGGAGTACGAGATCCGCCGGGACATCTACGCGAACCTCCAGACCCTCGACAAGGGGTACTACGACCGGGCGCGGACGGGCGACATCATGAACCGCCTCACCGGGGACCTCAGCGCCGTGCGCGAGATGCTGGGCTTCGGCGCGTGGCAGGTCGTGAACATCGTCTCGGGCTTCGCCACCGCCTTCGCCGTGATGTTCGGCCTGAGCTGGCAGCTCACCCTGATCGTCCTGGCCGTGCTGCCGATCATCGTGGGCATCCTGACCTACCTCGCGCGGCTCATCAACAAACGTCACACCCTCGCGCAGGAGCAAAACAGCCTGATCGCCGCCAAGGCGCAGGAGAACTTCAGCGGCGCCCGCGTCGTGAAGGGGTACGCCATCGAGGACCGCGAGGTTGCCGACTACCGGGCGATGAACCTCGAACTCCTGCGGCGCAACATCGCCCTGGCGAAGGTGGACGGCCCCCTGCGCGCGTTCATGAGCCTGTTGATCGGCATCGCCTTCGGCCTGATCCTCCTCGTGGGCGGGCGGCTGATCCTGAACCCCGCCAACGACGGCTCCTTCACGGTCGGCATGTTCGTGCAGTTCGTGGGCACGCTGGAGCGCCTGACGTGGCCGATGCTGATGGTGGGCTGGATCACCGGAATCACCCAGCGCGGGCTGGCCTCGTGGCTGCGGCTGCGCGAGTTGCTGGAGGCCCGGCCCAATGTGTACGACGAGCGCGGGCGCACCCAGCCGGGTATCCGCACCCTGCGCGGCGACGTGAGCTTCGAGAACGTGTCGCTGCGCTACGGCGACCGCGCGGTGCTCGACGGGGTGAATCTGCACATTCCCGCCGGGACCTTCGTGGGGATCACCGGGCCGACCGGGAGCGGCAAGACGGTCCTGGCGAGCCTCATCACCCGCAGCATGGACCCGACGGGCGGCGTGGTGCGGATCGACGGCCACGACGTGCGCGAGGTCCCGTTGCGGACCCTGCGGGAGAACATCGCGGTCGTGCCGCAAGAACCCTTTCTCTTCAGCGACACCATCGCCAACAACATCGGCTTCGGGCTGGAGGGGCGCGACCTGCCCGCCGTCCCGACCGGGGTGAGCGTGGTGACGACCCCGCCGCCCCCCGAGATGCCCCAGCAGCCCGACCTGGGCCGGGTGCGGGAGGCGGCGCGGCTGGCGGGCCTCGCGGGGGACGTGGAGAACTTTCCCGCCGGGTACGACACGATGCTCGGTGAGCGCGGGGTGACCCTCAGCGGCGGGCAGCGGCAGCGCACGGCCATCGCGCGGGCCATCGTGCGCAATCCAAGCATCCTGATCCTCGACGACAGCCTCTCGGCGGTGGACACCGAGACCGAGCGGCGCATCCTCGACGGGCTGCGGGAGATCAGCCGGGGGCGCACCGTCCTCCTGATCGGGCACCGGGTGAGCACCCTGCGGCACGCCGACCAGATCGTGGTGCTGGAAGAGGGCCGGGTGGTCGAACAGGGGACGCACGACGACCTCCTCGCGCTGGGCGGGCATTACGCCGAACTCGAGCGCCTTCAGCGTCTCGCCAGCGACCTCGACGCGGAGGACCAGCCCACCCTCGACCCGGAGGTGGCCGCCGACGACCTCGAACTCCAGATCCCGGAGGCCGTGAAGTGACCCAGCCCGACACCCTCGACGTGAGCCAGAAGGGGTTCGACGCCCGGCTTACCCGCCGCATCTTCGTGTACCTGAGGCCCTACGTGTGGCTGGTGGTCCTCGGCGTCGTCCTCGCCCTGCTGATCGCCGTCGCGCAGCCCGTGTTCGGCCTGATCCAGCGGCACGCCATCGACGCCTACCTGCTGCCCTTCGAGCGCGACCGGACGCTGAGCCCCGACGACCTGTACCGGGGGCTGACCCTCGCCGCCCTGGGGTACATGGCCCTCAAGGTGGTGGAGTTCGGCCTCCAGTACGGCTTCACGCTCGCCATCGGGTATCTCGGGCAGAACGTGCTGCGGGACATCCGGGCGGACGTGTTCGGCAAGCTCCAGCGGCTGCACCTCGCGTATTTCGACCAGAACCCGGTCGGGCGGCTGATCACCCGCGTCACGAGCGACGTGGACGCGATCAACCAGTTCATCACGGGTGGGCTCGTCAGCCTGATCCAGAGTGCGTTCCTGATCACGGCGTACGTGGTGATCATGCTGCGGGTGAACTGGCAGCTCGCGCTGGTCTCCTTCGCGGTGCTGCCCGTGCTCTACCTCGCCACCAACTTCTTCCGGACCCGGCTGCGCGACGCCTTCCGGGCGACCCGTGCCCAGCAGGCCATCGTGAACACCCGGCTCAACGAGAACATCACCGGGATGCTGACCGTCCAGCTCTTCGGGCGCGAGGCCCGCACGGCGCTCGACTTCGACCACGCGAACCGGGCGCTCCTGACCGCGAACGTGAACAGCGTGCGGTGGTTCTCGCTCTTCATGCCGACGGTCGCGGTGCTGGGGCAGGTTGCCGTCGCGCTCGTGCTGTACTTCGCGGCGCGGCAGATTCTGGGGGCGGAGGCGCTGGGCGGGGCGGTGGCGGGGGCCATCACGGTGGGCACCCTCTTCGCCTTCGTGCAGTGGACGCAGCAGCTCTTCCAACCCATCCAGGACCTCGCGGACGTGTTCAACAACCTTCAGGCGGCGATGGCGAGCAGCGAGCGCATCTTCGGGGTGCTGGACACCGAGGAGGAGATCAGCGACAAGCCCGGCGCCAAACGGCTGGAGAACTTCGAGGGCCGGGTGGCCTTCGAGGGCGTGTGGTTCGCCTACGACCAGACGGTGACGAGGGACACGCCCGACACCGACGACCGCTGGATTCTGCGCGGGATCGACCTGCACATCCAGCCCGGCGAGAGCGTGGCCCTGGTGGGCGCGACGGGCGCGGGCAAGACGAGCGTCACGGCCCTCGTGAGCCGCTTCTACGACGTGCAGCGCGGGGCGGTGAAGGTGGACGGGATCGACGTGCGCGACCTCGCGCAGCACGACCTCCGCAAACACGTCGGGGTCGTCTTGCAGGACGTGTTCCTCTTCGCGGGGACCATCGAGAGCAACCTGACGCTGGGCAACGCCGACATCCCCCACGAGCGGGTGGTGGAGGCGTGCAGGTACGTGGGGGTCCACGACTACATCGTCTCGCTGCCGGAAGGCTACGACACCGAGGTCCGCGAGCGCGGCGCGACCCTCTCGACCGGGCAAAAGCAGCTCCTCGCCTTCGCGCGGGCGCTGATCCAGAATCCCGACATCCTGCTCGTCCTCGACGAGGCGACCGCGAACGTGGACACCGAGGCGGAACTGCGCATCCAGCAGGCCCTCCAGAAGGTGATGCTGGGCCGCACGAGCATCATCATCGCCCACCGCTTGTCCACCATCGAACACTGTGACCGCATCGTCGTGATGCGCCGGGGTAAGATCGTGGAGGAGGGTAGCCACCGCGAGCTGCTCGCGCGGGGCGGGTACTACGCGCGGCTCCACCGGCTGCAATACGCGCAGGCGGACGCGGCGGATTAAAGGCGTTGGTGCATGGCATATCACGTGGTTACGGAGTGCTTAATTTGTGCCGGATCACCGCTATTTTTTCGGCTAGGCTCGCACCGAGACTCCCTGTTCCTTTTTTGGCCGGAGTGTGATTCCGTTTGGCTTGATCCGCGACGTATAGAAGTGGATCAAGCGCGGTTTCCTCAGTTCGATTCAGGTTGGTTAATTCCTGGCACTTACTTTTCCATCGAAGGTGGAGGGGCTCGTGGGGCTACTGCTGCCGAGATCACGAGCGCGGGGTGTTGGGACTTGGTGGCTGGTGCCTTTGAGGAGATAGAGTTTTAGCTGGCACTTCCATTGAGGTTCTTGGTCAACAGACCCCAGATAAGCAGGCGGTACGAGTCGAGGCTCCTCTCTCATACCGCGCCCTTCGTTCCGCGCCCCCTCCTGACCGTCCGCTGACACGCCAGTGACGCCCGCCTGACAGTTCGCACCGACACTGGCGGCATGAAGAAGACCTTTCTCCTGGGCCTCGCCCTGGTGACGACCGGAAGTGCCGCCGCGCAGACTGCTCTCACGGGCGCGGGCGCGAGCTTTCCCTATCCCCTCTACTCCAAGATGTTCGCCGAGTACAAGGAAAGCTCCGGCGTCACCGTCAACTACCAGTCGGTCGGCAGCGGGGCGGGCCAGAAACAGATCGTCGAGCGCACCGTGGACTTCGCGGGCTCGGACAACCCCATGAGCGACGAGGCGATGAAGGCGGCGCCCGCCAAACTCCTGCACGTCCCCACCGCCATCGGGGCGGTCGTGCCCGCCTACAACATCCCCGGCGTGACGCAACCGCTGAGGTTCACGGGTCGGGTGCTCGCCGATATCTACCTGGGCAAGATCAGGACCTGGAACGACAAGGCCCTCACGGCGCTCAACCCCGGCGTGACCCTTCCGCCCCTGCCCGTCACCGTGGCGCGGCGCAGCGACGGCTCGGGCACGACCTACGTGTTCTCCGATTACCTCGGCAAGGTCAGCCCCGAGTGGAAGAGCAAGGTCGGCGTGGGCAACTCCCTCCAGTGGCCGGTTGGCACCGGGGCCAGGGGCAACGACGGCGTGGCGGGCGTCGTGAAGAGCACGCCGGGCGCCATCGGGTACGTCGAGCTGGTGTATGCCAAGCAGAACAAGCTCCCCTACGGCAGCGTGCAAAACCGTGCCGGGAAGTTCGTGCTGGCCGACAACGGCCCCGCCGCCGCCGCCGCGCAGGGCGTGGTGATCCCCGCCGACACCCGCGTGAGCCTGACGAACAGCGCGAACGCGGACGCCTACCCCATCGCCAGCTTCACCTACGTGATCTTCTACCAGGACCAGAAGTACGGCAACCGCACCGAGGCACAGGGCCGGGCCCTCAAAAGCCTGCTCGGCTGGATGACGACCAGCGGGCAGGGGTTCAACGAGCCGCTCGACTACGCCAGGTTGCCCGCCAACGTGTCGAGCAAGGTCAGGGGCATCCTGAACTCGATGACCTACGGCGGCAAAAAGCTCTGAACGCGCAACGTCCACGCGGGCGGCCCGGAGGATGGGGCCGCCCATGCCCTTGGGGCCGCCCCGCCCGTCTCCTGGCCGCCTGACCTCGGGCTGACACCCGGCGTGTGAACTGAGGCTCGCCCGCCTGCGCGAGGTCAACCCCACCATGAGTGAATCTGCCCGCCGATCCTCCGTCCGCCCGGCCCGGAGCGCCGCCCTCTCCAGCGGGGGCGACCGCGTGTTCCGGGGCCTGATCCTCGCGCTCGCCTCCGTCATCGTGCTCGTCTTCGTGCTGAGCGTGTACCAGCTCGCCCGGGAGTCGTGGCCCGCCCTCCAGACCTTCGGGTGGCGCTTTTTCACCGAGCGGACCTGGAACCCGGTCGAGGGGACCTTCGGCGCCCTGAGCATGATCGTCGGCACGCTCGTGACCAGCCTCGCGGCGCTCGCCATCAGCGTTCCCCTGGCGGTGGCGAGTGCCCTGTTCGTGGCCGAGTACGCGCCGAAGTGGCTGGCGCAGCCCGTGGGCTACCTGATCGAGCTGCTCGCCGCCGTGCCCAGCGTGGTGTACGGGCTGTGGGCGCTTTTCGTCATCGCGCCGATCCTGGGCCGCTGGCAGACCGCCTTCTTCCTCGACCCGGCCAACCTCCCGACAATCACCCGCTGCAACGAGCTGTGGGCGCAGGGCCAGACGAGCCTCCAGTGCTTCCTCGTGCCGCCGGGCGCGGGAGGACGCGGGCTGGCGCTCGCCATCATCATCCTGACCGTGATGATCCTGCCGTACACGGCGTCGGTCGCGCGCGACGTGATCCGGCTCGTGCCCGCCGACCAGAGAGAAGCGATGTACGCGCTGGGGGCGACGAAGTGGGAGGTCATCTCGCGCGCCACCTTGCCCTACGCCCGCGCCGGGATTCTGGGCGGCGTGATCCTCGCGCTGGGCCGGGCGCTGGGCGAGACGCTGGCGGTGGCGATGGTGATCGGCGACAGCCAGGAGATTCTCAGGAGCCTGTGGGGCGGCGCGAGCACGATGGCCTCCGTGATCGCCAACCAGTTCGGCGACGCGCAGGAGCGGCTGCACCGTTCGAGCGTGGTCGCGCTGGGGCTGACCCTCTTCTTCCTGAGCGTGGTCGTGAACTTCGCCGCTCGCCTCATCATCGCCCGGCTGACGCCCAGGGGCATCCAGTGATGCGGGCCGCGACGGCGACCCCCGCCCGTCCCCGCGCCCGGCTCAGCCCGGCCCGGCGGGTGAAGAATCTGCTGATGGGCGCCCTGATCTTGCTCGCCACGGTGATCGTGGTGGCGCCCCTGATCCTGATCTTCGTGTACCTGCTGCGCGAGGGGCTGGGGGCGATGAACCTGGCGTTCTTCACCCGCACGCCCGCGCCGGAGGGGGAGGCGGGGGGCGGGCTGCTCAACGCCATCACCGGAAGCCTGACCATGCTGGCGATGGCGAGCGTGATCGGCGTCGGGGTCGGCGTGGCGGGGGGCATCTTCCTCGCCGAGTACCCGCGCCACCCGCTGATGCCCAGCGTCCGGATGCTCAGCGACGTGCTCGCCGGGATTCCGGCCATCGTGATGGGGCTCGTCGCCTACGGGCTGCTCGTGTTGCAGTTCGGCTTCTCGAGCATCGCCGGAGCGCTCGCGCTCGGGTTCCTGATGATCCCCATCGTCGTGCGGACGACCGAGGAAGTGCTCAAGCTGGTGCCCCTCACCGTGCGGGAAGCCGGTCTGGCGCTGGGGTTGCCCCAGTGGCTCGTCATCCTGCGGATCGTGCTGCCCGCCGCCGCCGGGGGCATCGTGACGGGCGTGATGCTCGCCCTCGCCCGCGTCGCCGGGGAGGCCGCGCCGCTGCTGTTCACGGCCTTCGGCAACGTCAGCGTCAACCTCGACCCGACCAAGCCGATGAGCGCCCTCCCCCTGGAAATCTACCGGGGCGCCACGAGCGCCTACGACGAGAACCAGCGCCTCGCCAAGGCCGGTGCGCTCCTCCTCATCACCCTGATCTTCCTCACCAGCCTGCTGGCCCGCTGGGCGAGCCGCCGCAGGTGAGCGAGCGGTCAGCTCTCAGCCGTCAGTACAAGACATTCCTTTTGCTGATCGCTGACGGCTGAAAGCTCCCACACCACCCCATAAGGAGCCTCTGAACCCATGTCCCCCCTTCTCAGCGCGCAAGACGTGAGCATCTACTACGGTGACAAGCAGGCCGTGCGGGGCGTCCACTTCGACGTTCAGCGCGGCACCGTGAACGCCCTGATCGGGCCGAGCGGCTGCGGCAAGACGACCTTTCTGCGGGCGATCAACCGGATGCACGACCTGACGCCCGGGGCGCGCGTGACCGGCCGGATCACCCTCGACGGCGAGGACGTGTACGGCCCCGGCGTGGACCCGGTGACCATGCGCCGCCGGGTGGGCATGGTGTTCCAGAAGCCCAACCCCTTTCCCACCATGAGCGTGCTCGACAACGTGCTGAGCGGCCTCAAGCTCGCGGGCGTGCGCGACAGGGGGCGGTTGATGGAGGTCGCCGAACGCTCGCTGCGGGGGGCGGCGCTCTGGGAGGAGGTCAAGGACCGCCTGAAGATGCCCGCGACCGGCTTATCCGGCGGGCAGCAGCAGCGGCTGTGTATCGCGCGGGCGCTGGCGGTCGAGCCCGAAATCCTCCTGATGGACGAGCCGACCTCGGCGCTCGACCCGGCGAGCACGGCGAAGATCGAGGACCTGATGACGGGCCTGGGGAAGGTCACGACCATCATCATCGTGACCCACAACATGCACCAGGCGGCGCGGGTGTCGGACACGACCTCGTTTTTCCTCAACGGCGACCTCGTGGAGCATGGGGTGACGAGTCAGGTCTTCACCAGCCCGCGCGACGACCGGACGGAAGCGTACGTGACCGGGCGCTTCGGCTGAGCGTTTCCTCGCGGTCCCCTCTGCCCTCACGGGACCTGACCCCGCCCTCACAAGGGGCTACCATACTCCCGGGGATGACGAACGGCGAGGCGAGCACGGCGCACCTGACGGCCCGGTTCCTGCGGATGCTCAGCATCGCGCTGGAGGAACTCGACGCCGTGCGGGACGCCTCCGGGCGGGCGGAATACGCGGGGCTCGCCGCCCGCGCGGGGGAACTGGAGCGCGAGACCGACCTGCTGGAGCGCGAGATCGAGGACGCCTGCCTCGCCGCCTTCGCCGGGCCGCTCACGCCGATTGAGCTCGCCTTCCACCTGATGGTCTTTCGCAGCCTGACGAATCTGGAGCGTGTCGGCGACTACGCCCTGCGGGTGGCGCGCGACCTCGAACACCTCGCCCCGCGCACGCGCAGCGCCACCTTGCAGGACGTGCTTCCGCTCGTGAATCTGCTCGTCGAGATGGTCGAGCGCCTCGCCTACGCCTTCGCCGAGCGCGACGTGGGGGCCGCCCGCGAGGTGATGCGCCTCGACGCCGAGGAGGTGGACGCCCTGTACGAGCAGATGACCCGCGCGAGCGTGACCCGGTTGCTGGAGCGTCCCGACGACACGGAGGTCGCCCTGACCGCCGGGCGGATGGCCCGCAGCCTGGAGCGGCTGGGCGACCACCTCGTCAACGTGGCCGAGCGGCTGGAAGTGCTGGTTTTGGGGAAGCGTATTCCGGCTCTCTAGGAGCGTTCTTCCTTTAAACATTCAATTCGTTATGCTCCTCCCAGCGGATGATCGAAGATTTCCCTGAAAACCACGAGCTGATCTGGCTCTTCGAATCTGAGCCGGAGATTCTCAACCCGCAGGAGCCGTGGCTATTCAACACGATCACCTTCAAGACGCAGAGAAACGGCCTGGAGGTCGTGTGTTCTATCCTGCCGTCCTACGGCGACCTGTCTCTTCGTCTTTCCCTGCAAGAGACCGAGATCGTCGCCGTTGATTTCTTCAGGATTCGGCGTAGTTCGATTCGGAATGAGAAGGGTTGTGAGGCGCTGGTGGTCGAGTTTGGGGAGGCGTCGGACTTCAAGACCTTCGAACTCCAGCTCAAGCCGCATGTCCATCTCTCTTGGGGGAACCATTTCCTGTAGGGCTTGATCTGGACGGAGGACACGTCAGGCCAAACCGTCCCGGCCCAGCGAGCGCGTACACTGCCCCCCATGACCACCTTGCACCCCCGGGCGGACGAGCTGCCGCGCTGGCGCACCGACGACCTGTACGCGGGCCTGGACGACTCCCGCCTTACCGCCGACCTCGCAAAGCTGCGTGCCCGGGTGGCGGCGTTGGAGGCCGCCTTCGACGAGCTGGGCGTGCGCAAGGGCGGCTCCGTGGCGACGCCGGAGGCCCTGGCGCGGGTGCTGGACGGGCTGAATGAGGTGGCTGGGCTCCTCTCCCGCCTGCGCGGCTTCGTGTCCGCCTTCGTCACGACCGACAGCCGCGACTCGCTGGCCCAGGAGCGCATGGGTGACCTCACCACCCTGAGCCTGCCGCTCGGGCCCCTGCGCTCACGCCTGACCGCGTGGCTGGGCGAGGGGGACGTAGAGGTGCTGCTCGCCGCGTCCGACGTGGCCCGCGCCCACGAGCACCTGATCCGCCGCAGTGTGGAGTATGCCCGGCACCAGATGAGCCCGCAGGAGGAAGACCTCGCCGCCCGGCTGCGGCCCAGCGGGGCGGGGGGCTGGGCCAAGCTCCACGGCAACGTGACGAGCCAGCTCACCGGGGAGTTCCGGGGCGAGAACTTGCCCGTCACCGCCCTGCGCGCCCTCGCCACCGATCCCGGGGAGGGGGTGCGCAAAGGCGCCTTCGACGCGGAAATCAAAGTCTGGGAGAACGCCGAGGTCGTCCTCGCCGCCGCCATGAACGGGGTGAAGGGGGAGGAGGGCACTCTGAGCACGCGCCGGGGTTTCCCAGACAGCGTGGCCCCCAGCCTGCTCGCGCACGGCATCGACCGCGAGACGCTGGAGGCGATGCAGGGGGCGGTGGTGCGGTCCTTTCCCGACTTCCGGCGCTACTTCGCCGCCAAAGCCCGTGCGCTCGGCAAGGGGAAGCTCGACTGGTGGGACCTCTTCGCCCCGGTGGGCCGCTCCGGGACCGAGTGGACGTACGGGACGGGGACGCGCTTCGTGGAGGCGCAATTCCGCTCCTACTCGGACCGCCTCGGGGACTTCGCGGCCCGCGCCTTCCGGGAGGGCTGGATTGACGCCGGGCCGCGCGAGGGCAAACGCGGCGGGGCGTTTTGCATGTCCTGGGAGGGGGACGCCAGCCGCATCCTGATGAACCACGACCCCAGCCTCGACAGCGTGAGCACCCTGGCGCACGAACTCGGGCACGGCTACCACAACCTGCTCAAGTCCGTCCATACGCCCCTGCAACGCGAGACGCCGATGACCCTCGCGGAGACGGCGAGCATCTTCTGCGAGACGATCATCCAGAACGCCGCGCTGGAGCGGGCGACCGGGGCGGAGCGGCTCTACGTCCTCGAAACCCAGCTCCTCGGCCACGCGCAGGTCGTGGTGGACATCCACTCGCGCTTCCTCTTCGAGCGGGCGGTGTTCGAGAAGCGGGCGGAGCGCGACCTCACCCCGGGCGAACTGGGCGACCTGATGACCTGGGCGCAGCGGGAGACCTACGGCGACGCGCTGGCGACCCTCCACCCCCACATGTGGGCGGTCAAGCCGCACTACTACAGCCTCGCCTATTACAACTACCCGTATACTTTCGGTTTGCTCTTTGGCCTGGGCCTGTACGCCCAGTACGTGCAGGCGAAGGAACGGGGCGAGGAGGCCAGCTTCCAGGCCCGCTACGACGACCTCCTCTCCAGCACCGGCCTCGCGGACGCCCGCACCCTCGCGGCCCGTTTCGGGATCGACCTCCACGCGCCCGACTTCTGGGAGGGGAGCCTGGACGTGATCCGGGGGCAGATCGCGGCGTACGAGGAGGCGACGGGCTGAGGGGTGGGGAGTGGGTTGGGAAATGAACAAAAGGGGAGGAGGTGGACGCACCCGGATTGGCGTTCACCTCCTCTCCTCCCACTGACGACTGACCACTCCCCCACTTACCGGACCTTCACCTCCGTATCCAGCCACGTCAGCACCCGCTCGCGCCCGAAGGGCCAGACCTCCAGCCCCACGGCGCGGGCGGCCTCGCGGGCGAACTCGGGGAGGGGGCCCGTCTTGGCGGGGGTGACGTTCCAGACGGGGGCGTCCCCGGAGAGCCCGGCGAGTTCGCGCGCCCGCTCGATGCCGGTGTGGAGGTCGCCCAGCTCGTCCACCAGGCCGAGATTCAGGGCGTCGAGACCACTCCAGATGCGGCCCCGCCCGATCTCGTTCACGCGCCCCGGGGAGAGGTGGCGGCCCTCGGCCACCCGGCTCACGAAGCGGTCGTAGACCTCGCCGATGCCGCGCTCGACCAGGGCCCGCTCGTCCTCGCTGTAGGGGCGGGAGGGGGAGTACATCAGGGCGCGCTCGCGGCCCACGGGCTCGGGCCGGAAGCCCTGGCGGGCGTTGAACTCGCGCATCACGGGCTTGCCGCTCACCACGCCGATGCTGCCCGTCAGCGTGTAGGGGCTGGCGATCACCCGCCTGGCATGTGTGAGGACGTAGTAGCCGCCGCTCGCCGCGTACTCGCCCATCACGGCGACGACGGGCTTGTCGGAGGTGGCGACCTCCCGCCAGATCAGGTCCGACGCCAGCGCCGAGCCGCCCCCACTGTCCACGTACAAGACGATGGCCTTGGTCTTGTCGTCCTTCTTGGCCCGCCGTAAGGAGGCGACCACCGTGTCCGACCCCGCCATCGGGCCGCCCAGGAGCGGCAGGGGCAGCGAGTTGTTGCGGCTCTTGCCGGTGACGATGGTGCCGATCACCGGAACGACGGCGACCCGCCCCGCCTTCGCGCCCCCGCGCCCTGACGGCATCAGCAGGTCGAGCACCGCCGCCAGGGGCCGGGTGCCGGGGCCGACGAGTTCGTCCTCGTAGGCGACGCCCGTGATCAGCCCCGCCTCCAGGGCGGCGCGGGCGCTCGTCAGGTCCCCGGTCAGCCACGCGCGGGCTGCGTCCTCGCTCACCCCCCGCGCGGCGGCGAGGTCGCGCGCCCAGGCGGTTTCCAGCCCGGCGAGGAAGGCGGAGAGCTGCTCGCGGTTGGCGTCGTCCATCGCCTCCTGCGAGAAGCGGGTCAGGGCCGCCTTGTACTCGCGGATGCGCAGGTTCTCGAACTCGATGCCGTGCTTTTTCAGGAAAGCGCCCAGGAAGGTCGGCTCGACCGCGAAGCCCGGCACCATCACGTCCGCCGACTCGGGGGCCACGACCTCGCGCGCCCCGCTCGCCGCGATCAGGGCCGTCATCGTGAGCTGCGGCAGGAAGGCGACGACCCGCTTGTCCTCCGCCAGCCGCGAGAGGATTCCCCGCACCGCGTGGGCCGTCGCCGGGGCCGCCGTGAACTCCGAGAAGCGGACGAGGACCCCGTGCAGCCAGTCGGCGTCTTGCAGCTTCTCCACCCGGGCCCCCAGGGCCTCCAGCGTCTCCTCGCGGCTCAGCAGCGCCTGGATGGGGTTGGCGGGCTGCCGAGCGGGGTAGGGGCCGGTCAGGTCGAGGATGACCCAGGTCGGGCGGCTCAGTCCGTTGGGAAGCTGCTCGGCGGCCTTGGACAGGAAGGGAATGTTGAAGGGAGCCATACCCCTACGGTACGCCCCCGGTATGAGGAGGGTTCCGACGCGCGCCCAAACGCGCCCCCATCGCCTCCGCCCGCGAGGTCAGGAGGGCCGCCGCCCCCGGCGAGAGGTGCGCCCGCGCCGAGTCCCCGAAGAGGGCCAGCCAGCGCGCGAGGTGGAGCCCCCGGAGCCCCAGCCCCGCGTGGACCTCGTTCAGGTGGCCGCGCCAGACGGCCCCACCGCCCAGCAGCGTCACCCAGAAGGCCGTCACCCGGTCCAGGTGGGCCTCCCAGTCCTCCACGTGCGTCTCGAAGACCGGGCCGAGCAGATCGTCCACCCGCGCCCGGGCGTAGAAGTCGGTGAGCAGGGTCCGCAGCGCCGCCTCCCCGCCGACCTCTTCCAGGGGCGATCCCGCAGAACGCGGCGCGGTCTGGCCCAGCCCCGCCAAAAACTCGGTCCGCACCTCGTCCGGCAACGTCACCCCGGCCCAGGCGGTCACGGTGCCCAGCCGCCAGAGCAGCGGGACCTCGCCCGCCCACCGCTCCACGGCGGCACCCCGGGGGGGCTCACTCCACTCGGAGGCGAGGGGAGGGTCCGCGTTGCCGGGCTCACCCGCCCCCACCCGCGCCCCCAGCGCCCGCCCGACGAGGGCCGCGCCCGTGCCCCAGGCGAGCACCGGCACGCCGCGCCTCAACGCCCCCGACACCAGGGTCAGCAGCGCCCAGCGGTCGGGCCGGTCCCGCACGTCGGCCACGGGCCCACCGTCGTGGGGCACGAGCAGGCCCGGCGCCGTGGGCAGGGCGTCCGGGGTGGCCGCTTCCACCCTCTCCCAGTCCTTGAGAGGAGTGGTGGTCAACAGCGGGCCGCACGTCACCCCCCAAGAATAAAGCCCGCCTGGAGGGGCGGGCCCGGGGAGGCGAGGGGCTCAGTTCACCGAGCGCAGGTAGGTGTAGATGTTGAGCACATCCTCGTCGCTGAGCTGCTCTTCGGTGAAGCGGGGCATCACGGCGCCGAGGTCGCGGCCCGGGGCGTGGCCCTCGCGCAGGGCGGCCTCGAACTGCGCCAGTTGCCAGCTCCGGGGTCCCTCCGTCGCGACGAGGTTCGGGCCGATGCCGCCCTGGCCCTGCTGGCCGTGGCAGCCCGCGCACGCGGAGACGAACTTCGCCTGACCGTCGGCGGTGTTGCCGGTGATCGCGTTGGCGACCTCGGCGGCCTTGGCGTCGCCCGTGGCCGGGTCGGCGGCCATGCCGCGCTCGACGTTGGAGGCCCCGGTTTGCCCGAGCTGAGTGGTCTCGTCGCTCTGGGCCGCGGTCGGGGAGGGCGCGTCGGCGCCCGTTCCCTGGCCGTCTTCCGGGCTCACCCCCGCGGCGGGGGCCTGGTCCTCGGAGACCCCCGGCGCCGAGCCGCTCTCGGCATTGCCCGCCGCCGAGGTCGCGCCGCCCTCGCCGGGGCTCGCCTCCCCGGCCTCCCCGGCGCCGCCGTCTTGCGCGTCGCCCTCCTGGGCCTCGCCCGTCTGGGTGCCGGTGTTCGACTCGCTGCCGGGGGCGGCGACCGCGCCGTTCTCGCCCGACTGGGTGCCGCCCGCCTGGTCCTGCATCACGTCGCCCAGCGCCCCGGGAGCGCCCGCCGCCCCGGTGGCCGCCTCACGCGCCGACGGCGCCTCCTCGCTCACGACCTTGCCGGTGGTGGGGTCCCCGCCCCCGGGGGTCTCGCCCTCGGCGAGCTTCCCGGCGGCCCCCACCCCCTCCTCGTGGTGGGGCGTCGTGGCGATGCGGTACCCGGCAAACGAGCCGCCCAGCGTGAGCGCCAGCAGCAGCGTCATGGTGACGGCGAAGGTGTTCTTCATAGCGCCTCACCCTACCACACGGTCAGGGGGCGTTTGACCGCGACGGGCACCGTTCAAATGCGATTTCGGCTCCCCGAAAACGTGTCCTGCACGGCAAAGTTTCGCGGCGTCCCTGGACGGGCCCTGCGCCCCCCGGCGCCTGTTCACGGCCCCCCGGGACCGCTACCCTGCCCCCATGCGCCTCGCCTCCCTGACCGCCAGCAACTCGGATATCCTCGCCGCGCTGGGGGTGGCGGGCCGGGTGGTCGCCGTGGACGGCCACAGCGACGCCCCCGGCCTGGAGGGCGCCGTGCGCGTGGGCCCCGACCTGAACATCGACGTGGGGGCGCTGCGCTCGGCCCGGCCCGACCTCGTGCTGGCGAGCCTGAGCGTGCCCGGCATGGAGCGGGTGGTGGACGGACTGCGGGCGGCAGGCCTGCCCACCCTGGTCCTCGATCCCGTCAGCGTGGAAGGCACCCTGCGCGACATCCGCGAGATCGGCGCGGCGGTCGGTCTGCCCGAGAGGGGAGAGGCGCTCGCCGCCCGGCTGGAGGCGGACCTGCGCGCCCTCGCCCGGCCCTTTCCCCGCCCGCCGCGCGTGCTCGTGGAGTGGTGGCCCCGCCCGATCATCGCGGCGACGCGCGACTCGTGGGTCACGGGGCTGCTGGGAACGCTGGGGGCCGTGAACGCCCTCGCCGGGCGTCCGGGCCGCAGCTCCCCCCTCACCCTGGAGGAGGTCCGGGCCGCTCGCCCCGACCTGATCGTGTGCTCGTGGTGCGGGGCCAGGCGGCTGCGGCCCGAGGTGATCGAGGCGCGCGGACTGGGCGTGCCGGTCGTCTGCGTGCCGGAAAGCGGGCTGGGCCGTCCCGGTCCGCGGCTGATCGAGGGGGCGAGGGCGATAGCGGCGGCGCTGGCGGGGCTGCCGGTGGCCTAAGCCTCCCAGCCCAGCAGGGCGCGCAGGCCCCGCAGGCACTCGGCCCGGTAGGCGGAGAGGTCCGGTTCCGGGTCGGCGAGGAAGCGCACGCTCAGGCCCTCGACGAGGGCGCGCAGCAGCCTCGCCCGCTCGGGGGCGCCCGCCTCCCCCGCCAGCCGCGCGAGTTCGAGGTCGAGGGCCAGCGTCTCGCGCTGGAAGTCGCGCTGCACGTCCATCAGGGCGGGGTCGCGGGTGGCGGCGGCGAGGAAGTCGAGCGACACCGTGTAAAAGCGCCGGGTGTTCTCCACCCCGTAGAACTGGTTTTCCACGTAGGCGCGCAACTTGGCCCCGGGCGTCTCCGCCTGCCGCAGGGCCCGCCGGGTGGCGACCGTGATCGTGCGGGTGAATCTGCGCATGACCGCCGCGAGCAGCCCGGCCCGGCTCCCGAAGTGGTAGGCGAGGGTGCCCTTGCTGACCCCCGCGTGCCCGGCGATGTCGGCGAGGGTCACGCCCGCGTAGCCCCGCTCGTACAGGGCGAGGTAGGCCGCCTTCTCCAGCGCCGCGCGCCGGGCCCGGTCCTGAATGGGGTTGACGCTGCGGGCCATAGGGCAGAGCGTAGCAAGTCCCCGCCCTCCGACTTTTCCTCAGTTCGCCAGATACCGCAGGAACTCGCGCATCTCGTTCACGCACGTGCTCGCCTCGTGCTGGGCGCTGCTGCCCGTCACCGTGCGCAACAGGCCCGAGTCGCTGACATAGAGCTGGCTGATCCGGTAATCCACCCCCGCGTCCTCGTAGGTGTACGCGGCGAGCACGGCCCAGCCCCCCGCCCGCCCGACAGGCTGCGTCACGACCTCGCGCACCTCGCCCTTGCCCAGCGAGGTCTGGAGGCGTTTGGCGAAGGTGAGCGCCTGGTCCTGGGTCACGAAGGCCGGAAGGGGCTGCCCGTGGCGTTCTTCCCGCAACAGGCACGCGCCCGCCGGGTCGGTCCAGACGTTCGCGTTCCCGTTCACGGGCGTCCAGCCGCTCAGCGGCACGATCAGGGCCTGCGCGGGAGGGCCGAGCAGCGCCCCCAGCAGGCCGAGGCGAAGGGCGGCGTGGCGGGCAAAGCGGGGAGACGGGGCACGCATCCCGGAAACTGTAGCAGCGCCCGCCCGCCGTGGATGACCGTCCTCTCATCCAGGGGAATGGAGGGCGGCCAGCCGCGCCTCCAGCCCGGCCTTCACCCCCGGCCACTCGCGGCCCAGCACGCTGAACATCACGCTGTCGCGGGCGTAGCCGTCGGGCCGCACCTGAAACTGGCGCAGGGTGCCTTCCCGCACCGCGCCGAGCTTTTCCAGCGCGCGCAGGCTGCGGGCGTTGCGGGCGTCCACCTTGAAGTGCACCCGGTTCGCGCCGAGCTCCTCGAAGGCGCGCGTCATCAGCAGCAGCTTGCCCCCCGGGTTCGCGGCGGTGCCCTGCGCGGCGGGCACGAGCATGGTGCCGATCTCGGCCCAGCGGTCGGCGGGCCTGACCTCGCTGTAGCTGATGCGGCCCACGGCCCGCCCGCCCACGAGGACGGCCCAGTTCACCCGGCCCGGCAGGGCGTTCAGCCGCGTGAGGTAGGCCGCCCAGCCCTGTGCCGTGCGCGCTTCCGGTCCGCCCCGCGCCAGCAGGGCGTAGGTGTCCTCGTCCGCCCCCGCGTGCAGGTCTGCGGCGTGCGCCTCCCCCAGCGGCACGAGGGTGACGTGCCGCCCGGCCAGGGTCACGGGGTCGAGCCACTCGGCGAGCGGGGCGGGAGGAACGGGACGGGGCTCGGAGGTCACGTGTTCACGCTAGCCCAGGGGCCAGAAAAAGCAAACGCCCCGCCGGTGAGGGGGCGAGGCGCTGGAAAGAAGAGCGGCGGTCTAGCGCGGCGGGGGAGCGGCCCCGTCCGGCTCGTCGTCCCGGCGCGGGGGGAAGGCGGGGGGCTGGCTCACCCGCTGGCGCCCGCTCAGCGCCCGGCCCAGCGTCACCTCGTCGGCGTACTCCAGCGCGCCGCCCACCGGCAGCCCGTAGGCGATGCGGCTCACCACGGCGCCGAGCGGTTCGAGCAGCCGCTGGAGGTAGAGCGCCGTCGCGTCCCCCTCCACGGTCGTGCCCGTCGCCAGGATGACCTCCATGCCCTCCCCCACGCGCGGCAGCAGCGGGCGGAGGTGCAGCTTCTCCGGCCCCACCCCGTTCATCGGGCTGAGAACACCGTGCAGCACGTGGTACAGCCCCCGGTACTCCCCGCTGCGCTCGATGGCGATCACGTCCCCGGGTTCCTCGACCACGCAGATCGTCGCCTGGTCGCGGGTGGAGTCGCTGCACACGTCGCACAACTCCGCGTCGGTGATGTTGAAACACACCGGGCAGGTGTGCAGTTCCCGCTTGGCCGAGAGCAGCGCCCCCGCGAGCCGCTCGATGTCCTCGCGCGGCTGCTCGAACAGGTGAAAGGCGAGCCGCTGCGCACTCTTCGGCCCGATCCCCGGCAGCCGCGACAGCTCCCGGATCAGCGCCACCAGCGAAGGCGGGTACTTCACGCCTCACCCCCCTGACCGCTGGCCTGACGACTGGCGACTGGTGACTGGCGACGCCCCATCAGAAGCCGGGAATCCCCAGCCCGCGCGTCGCCTCCTGTTGCAGGGCGTCGGCCTTGCCGGAGGCGTCCGCGAGCGCCACGAGCAGCAGGTCCTCGAGGGCCTCCACGTCGCCGGGGTCCACCGCCTCGGGCTTGATCTTCAGCCCGGTCACCTTGCCGTGCCCGTTCATCGTGACGGTGACGAGCCCGCTGGCGCTGCCCTCCACCGTCTGCGCGGCCAGATTCTCCTGAATCTTGGCGGCAGCGGCCTGCGCCTGCTGCATCTGCTTCATCAGCTTCTTCATGTCCATAACCCGCCCATGATACCGGGGGCGGGGAACGGCGAACGTGGGTTGTGGAGGTCCAGAGGGCCTGCTCGACAGGCCGCCCGCTCAGAGCGCCGCCGCCTTCGCCCCCTTCGCCCGGCGGTAGAGCTGCGCGGGGCGCCCCACCCCGCTGCGCCGCTCCCCGCTGGCGACGAGGATGCCCTGCGCCAGAACACGCTTGCGAAAGTTGCGCTTGTCGAGCGAGCGGTCGAGGACCCCCTCGTAGACAGTTTGAAGTTCGGGCAGGGTAAAGGCGTCGGGCAGGAATTCGAGCGCGAGGTTGGCGTACTCCAGCCGCAGTTGCAGCCGCCCCAGCGCCCGGCCGAGGATCAGGGCATGGTCGAAGGCGAGCCGGGGCGGACGGTGCGCGGGGAACCAGTCGGCGCCCAGCGTGTGCCCCCCGCCCGTCACCCGGACGGTGCCGTGGGGCAGCACGGCGAGGTGCGCGACCGACACGATGCGCCCGCGTGGGTCACGGCTGGGCTCCCCGAAGGTGTAGAACTGTTCCAGGTGCCGGGGTTCGAGTTCCACCGTCGTCTCGGTGCGCAGTTCCCGGAGCGCGGCCTCGTGCAGGGCCTCGCCCGGCCCCACGAAGCCGCCCGGCAACGCCCAGTCGCGGGCGTGGGGCAATTCCCCCCGCTGCACGAGCAGCACGCGCAACTCCCCCCCGTGCATGGCAAAGGCCGCCACATCCACGGCCAACCCCACCTGGGTGGCCTGCGGCGGCAAGGAGAGTGTCCCCATGACACAAACTGTAGGCTTCGTGTCGCGGGAACGTCAAGGAGTAAGTGTAGGGTGGGGGGTGCGTGGAAGCCCTTCCACACGTACTTGCGGCCGGCGTTAGTGGGGGCTGGGTGGGCTTCTGGGAGCTGAATGGACGGGAACCCAACGTCGCGTGAGAGAGACCCTGCCGGAAGGTGCGGGCCGCGTGGTAAAATGCCCTGTCATGCCAGCTAAGGCGTGTGAGCCGTCTGCCCGCCAGCGTGTGGGGGACGCGCGGAGGTGATGACAATAGCGAAAGAACACAAGGTCAACGAGCAGATTCGCGTTCGCCAGATTCGGTTGATCGGCGCGGAGGGTGAGCAGATCGGGATCATCGACACGCGCGACGCCCTGGGCATGGCGCGTGAGAAGGGCCTGGACCTCGTGATGGTGAGTCCCCAGGCGGTGCCGCCCGTCTGCCGCCTGCTCGACTATGGCCGGTTCCGCTACGAGCAGCAGCAGAACGAGAAGGAAAACCGCAAGCGGGTCCGGGCCCAGGAGGTCAAGGCGATCAAGTTCCGGGTCAAGATCGACGACCACGACTTCAACACCAAGACCGGACACGTGCGCCGCTTTCTGGAAGAGGGCCACAAGGTCAAGGTCACGATCATGTTCCGTGGCCGCGAACGCACTCACCCCGAGCTCGGTGAGCGCATCCTGCACCGGGTCGCCGACACCCTGGCCGACATCGGCGCCCCGGAAGGGATGCCCTCGATGATGGGCATGGACATGAACATGATCATGGCCCCCAAGGCTGGCGCGGCCCCCCGGCGCCCTGCCGACGCCCCCGAGGGCGGCGTCGCCGTCAACGCCTGACCCGCCTGCCCGGCCGACGGCCCACCCCCGGGTGGGCCGTTTTTCCGTGGGTTGCCGTCTCCGCTCCGGGGACACCTCACCGGGAGCCCTAGTTTATTTTGTAAAGTATGGAGGCGGGCCCCGTGCCCGGCCCCATTCCAACCCCTGGAGGACCCCCATGATCAAGATGTACACGACGAGCTGGTGCCCCGACTGCCACGCCGCCAAACGCGCCCTGAGCAGCAAGGGGATCGCCTACGAGGAAATCAACATCGAGCAGGACGAGCGGGCCGCCGATTACGTGATGAGCGTCAACGGTGGGCGGCGGAGCGTTCCCACCCTCGTCAGCGGCGACGTGGCCCACAGCCTCAGCGGCTTCCGCCCGCAGAAGCTCGACGCCTTCCTGGCGGCCGCCGGGCTCTAGTTTCGGGCCTTGGCGAAAAGGCGGTCTGCGGGTGGGACCGCCTTTTCGCCCTGCACCTTCCCGCCGTGCGAGAGACTGGTGTATGGCCCCGCCTCCCGTTCGCCCGGCCCGCCCCGCCGACTTCCCCGCCCTGTGCCCCATGCTGCTCGACCTGGGCTTCGTGGAGGACGAGGGCGCCCTCGCCGCCCGTTTTCCCTCCTTCTGCACCCGCGACGACTTCGCCCTGCTGGTCGCGGAGGACGCGGAGGGCCGCCTGCTCGGGTACGCCGCTGTCCATGACTACGGCCCTCACCTCCGCTCGGGGGACTCGCAGCGTACCGCCAAACTGGACGACCTCTACACCGTCCCCGACGCAAGAAGGCAGGGCGTGGCCCGTTTGCTCATGCACGCGGTGGAGGACTGGGCCCGTGCCCGGCCCCTGCGTTACGTCTTCTGGTATGCCAACGATCACAGCGCCGCGCCCGCCTACGAGCGGATGGGCTATCGCTCGGCGGACGCCGGGCAGGAAGGCTACCGCTTCTTCGAGATCGACTTCGGGGAGGCGAACACCCGCACCCCTCACCCCCTGCGCGGCTCGTAGGCAGGTCGGCGGGTTGCTCCCCGCCGCCCGCGCCCGCTATCCTGTCCTCATGAAGCTCCCCGCCCATCACTCCGGTCTGGTGATGCCGTGCGGCGTGCTACGACGAATGCCCCACCTGCCCGGTCTGGTCACGCGAACTCCCGGCGCCTGAGAGCCTGCCCATCCGCTCTCAGGCGTTGTGCTGGAACGCGTCCAGACCGGGCCTACTCGTGCCTTTTGCTGCCCTCTCCAAGGAGCCACCCCATGCACGTCACCCTCCCCGACGGAAAACAACTCGACCTGCCCCAGGGGGCCACGGCCCTCGACGCCGCCCGCGCCATCGGCCCCCGCCTCGCCCAGGACGCGCTGGCCGCCACCGCGAACGGCGACCTCGTGGACCTGATGAGCCCGCTGCCCGACGGCGCGAGCGTCGCTCTCATCACGAGGAAGAACCCGGCGGACGCCGCCCCCCTCTTCCGCCACTCGCTCGGCCACGTGCTGAGTCAGGCGGTCGGCGAGTTCTACCAGCGCAAGGGCTACCCGCGTGAGGCCGTCAGGCGCGGCGTGGGCCCCGCCATCGAGAACGGCTTCTACCAGGACTTCGACCTGCCGGAGCCGCTGAAGGAAGAGGACCTGCCCGAGATCGAGCGGATCATGCGCGAGATCATCGGGCGCAACCTCGACATCGTTCGTCAGGACGTGGGGAAGGAAGCGGCCCTGGACCACTTCGGCTACGACCCCTACAAGGTCGAACTCATCCGCGAGTTCCCCGACGACGAGCCGGTCACGTTCTACACGCAGGGCGATTACGTGGACCTGTGCCGGGGCCCGCACTTCCCCAACACGGGCAAGCTGCCCACCGCCTTCAAGTTGATGAGCACGAGCGGGGCGTACTGGCGGGGGAACGAGAAGAACCCGATCCTCCAGCGGGTCTATGGCGTCGCCTTCGCCACCGGGAAGGAGCTCGACGAGTACCTGCACAACCTCGAAGAGGCCAAGCGGCGCGACCACCGCCGTCTGGGCAGGGAACTCGAACTCTTCACCATCGACCCCCTTGTGGGCAAGGGGCTGCCGCTGTGGCTGCCGAACGGCACGACCCTGCGCGAGGAACTGACCCGCTTCCTGCGCGAGCGGCAGTTCGAGCGCGACTACCAGGGGGTCGTGACGCCGAACATCGGCAACCTCGACCTCTTCCGCACCTCGGGGCACTATCCCTACTACGCCGACAGCCAGTTCGAGCCCATCACGGTGGACGACGAGCAGTACATGCTCAAGCCCATGAACTGCCCCTTCCACGTGCGGATTTACGCGAGCAGGCCCCGGAGTTACCGCGACCTCCCGGTGCGCCTCGCCGAGTTCGGCACGGTGTACCGCTACGAGATGAGCGGCGAGCTCAACGGCCTGACGCGCGTGCGCGGCTTCACCCAGGACGACGCCCACCTCTTCGTGAGGCCCGACCAACTCAAGAAGGAATTTCTCGACGTGCTCGACCTGACGGTACTCGTCCTGCGGACCTTCGGGATGAACGACGTGCGCTTCCGGGTCGGGGTGCGCGAGCCGGGGTCCGATAAGTACGTCGGCGACGCGGCCCACTGGGAACAGGCCGAGCGCGAGATCATCGAGGCGACCGAGGAAGTGGGCCTGCCCTACACGGTCGAGCCCGGCGACGCGGCCTTCTACGGGCCCAAGCTCGACTTCGTGGTGAAGGACGTGCTGGGCCGCGAGTGGCAGCTCGGGACCATTCAGGTGGACTACAACCTCCCCGAACGCTTCGACATCACCTACACGGGCGAGGACGGCCAGGACCACCGCCCGGTGATGATCCACCGTGCGCCCTTCGGGAGCCTGGAACGCTTCGTGGGCATTCTGATCGAGCACTACGGCGGCGACTTCCCGCTGTGGCTGGCGCCCCGGCAGATCGCCATCATCCCCATCGCCGACCGCCACAACGCCTACGCGGAGGCGCTGGCGCGGGAGTTCAAGGCCGCGGGCCTGCGCGCCGAGGTGGACGATTCCACGAACCGCATGAACGCCAAGGTCCGCAACGCCGAGCTGAGCAAGATTCCCGTCATGCTCATCGTCGGCGACCGCGAGGAGGAGCGGCGTGAGGTCAGCGTCCGCGAGCGCACCCCGGAAGGGCACAAGGAGCGCAAGGGCGTACCCTTCGACGAGCTTCTGGCCGAGTTGCAGGAGCGGTACCGCACGCGCGCCTGACGTTCAAGAAGGGGAGGCTGTCCATGACGGATGGCCTCCTTTCTGGTGGCTTACGACCCGGCCCGTTCCGCCTGGGCCAGCACCGTCTTAAGCAGGTCCGGCCGGTCGGTGATGATGCCGTCCACGCCCAGGCGGATCAGGCGGCGCATCTCGCCCGGGTCGTTGATCGTCCAGACCTGCACGGCCACGCCCCGGCGGTGCATCGCGCGGATGAAGGCGGGGGTGACGACCGTGATCCCGCCCGCCCGCACGGGCACCTGGGCCACGCGACCGGGGAGGGGGGCGAGCCGCGCGAGGCCGACCTTACTCAGCAGGACCAGGGGACGCAACTCGCGCTCGGTCATGCTCGTGGCGACCTCGGGGCATTCTTTCCGAAACTCGCCTAGCGCCCGGTCGCTGAAGCTCGCGGCAATCACGCGGGAGGTCGCCCCCGCCTGCCTGAGCGCCCGACAAAACGTCCCGGCGATGCTCGGCGTCTCCTGCTTGAGTTCGATAGTCAGGGGAAGATTCGGGAACTCGGTCAACACCTCCGAGAGTTGCGCGACCCGGACGCCTTGCCCACGAAAGGGGTAGGGGAAGGGAAACGGCGGCCCGCCTGTTCCGTCGAACGCGTACCCGGCGTCTGCCGAGAGCACCTGGCTCAGCGTCATCTCCGCGATCCGTCCCCGCGTGTCGGTCAACCGGTCCAGCGTGGGGTCGTGCGACAACACGAGCACGCCGTCGCGGGTGGCGTGCATGTCCATCTCCAGCATGTCCACGCCCAGCCGAGCGGCCCCCCGGTACGCCAGCAGCGTGTTGCTGGGCCACAGCGCCTCGCCCCCCTGGTGGGCGATGTTCAGCGTGCGGCCCTGGACGAAGGGGTTCGGTGACGGCGCCGCCGACCGGCACCCGGTCAGCAGCAGGGCCAGCGCGAGCAGCGGGAGGCTTCGCATGGCCTCCAATCTACCGGCCCGCCTCCAGCTTTACAGCCCCGGGAGTGCGTGCTAAGATTCCTTCCGCTGGCAGGCAGGCCCCTCCAGCCGCTCCACCCCGTCTGCTCCACTGGGGCACAGCTTTTCCCGCCTGACCCGTCCTTTTCGGCAAGGCGCTGTAGCCAAGTGGTAAGGCAGAGGTCTGCAAAACCTCCACCACCGGTTCGAGTCCGGTCAGCGCCTCCAAACCTCTTCCCACAGGACAGTTCAGCCCCGGTACAGACTCGTAGCTCAGGGGTAGAGCACTACCTTGACACGGTAGGGGTCAGCGGTTCAAATCCGCTCGGGTCTACCACCAGAAGCGCCCCGATTGGGGCGTTTTTCTTTTGCCCGCAGGCTGCCGGACGGGAACACGGCGCCTCCTTGAAGGGTAAGTTAAGCGGGCGGTCCCGTAATCCTGGGGGAGCTCGCCTGCGAACGCCCTCAGCCCGAATGACTTTTCAGGAGCCGTGCCATGACTGACCACGACAAGACCGCGCGTCCAGGCGCGCCCGGTGCCGCGCCGCCGGGGAACGGGCCTTCCCCGCAGGAGACGGCCCTGTTCGACCACGCGCCCGTCGCCTCCTTCCTGCTGGATGCCCAGGGACGGATCCGGGAGGTCAACCGGCGAGGCGGCGCATTGCTCGGACTCGACCGGGAGGCGCTGCTGGGCCTGCCGCTGGGACGGTTCGTCGCCCCGGCGTCCCGGCCTCCCCTGGACGCGCTGCTCAGACGGGTGCAGGACGCGCCCGCCTTGCAGAGCGAGGAGGTCCAGGTCGCCGGGCCGGACGGCGCCTTCCTGGAACTGCTCCTGAACGCCGTTCCCCACGGCGAGGGCGGCTGTCACCTCGTCGCCACCGAGGTCACGCCCTACCGGGAGGCGCAGCGCGCCTTACAAAGCGGGAACGCGGACCTCAGCGGGCAGCTTCAGGAACGCACGGCCCGTGCCCGCGCCCTGAACGAGGAGCTGGAGCACGTCGTCACCACCTTCACCCGGCAACTTCAGCGCCCTACCACGCAAGCCATGAGCGTCCTCGGCCTGTTGCGCCGGGCGCTGGGAGAACAGCCGGAGGGTGTCACCCGGCCCCTGCTGCACATCGAGCGCGCGCTGCAGCAGATCGTCGCGCTCTTCGAGTCGGTGAACCGCTACATGCAGGGCCGGACCCTGCGCGCCCGCATCCGGCCCGTGGACCTGGGCGTCGTCCTGCGCGAGGTGCTCAAGGACATCCGGGTCCTGCTCGCCGACCGGAACGTGCAGCTCACCCACGACCCCCTGCCGGTGGTTCAGGGCGACAGTCAGGCGCTGACGGTGGTCTTTACCGAGTACCTCTCCAACGCCCTGAAGTTCACCCGCAGCCGGGACGAGGCCAGAATCCACATCCTGGTGGAGGAGACCGACTCGGCCTTCCACATCGGCGTGCGGGACAACGGGGTGGGCTTCGACCCGCGCGGGCAGGAGCGCCTCTTCCGGCTCTTCGGGCGCCAGCACCCGTCCAGCCAGTACGAGGGGTCGGGGCTGGGGCTGGCGGTGATCCGGCGGGTGTGCGAACGATTCGGCGGCCGGGCCTGGGGGGAGGGACGACCCGGCGAGGGGGCGACCTTCTGGTTCGCCTGGCCCAAGCGTCCCGCCTTGCTGGAGTAGGAGGGGCGGCCCTACCCGTCCCGGTCGAGCGCCTCCACCGCCGCCTCGCTCCAGGCCCGCCCGGCGTCGCCGCCCCACAGCAGCCAGGCGATGTACCCGCGCGAGGGCTTGCCCTTTTCCTCCGTCTCGTCCAGGTTGTCGTGGGCGTGGCGGGGGAAGTACTGGGCGATGTGCCGCACCTCCTCCTCGCTGACCTCGCCGCCCTCCGCCAGCCGCCCGGCCATCTCCTCGCCGACCTCGGTGCCGCCGTAGCCGTGCTCCTCGCGCAGGCGCAGGCCCTTTTTCGCGTTCTCGCGCACGTCTGCCGGAACCTTCAGGTCCGCTGCTTTCTTCGCCATGCCCCACCCTGACGCCCGCCTCCCGCCCTTGTCGGTAGCCCCTCACCCTATCGGAAGGCTTTACCGTCGGGGCATGACCGACGCCGCCCCGCTTGACGCCCTCGACCACCGCATCCGGGGGGCGCTGGGAAGCGAGCCCCGGCTCTCCCACGCCCTCGCCTACGGCAGCCGCACGCAGGTGGACGCGCGCGGCCTGCCCCTGGGGGACCGCTGGAGCGACCTGGAATACTGGGCCTTCCTGAGAGCGGGCCAGACCCTCGACCCCTTCGCGTTCCTGGGGGCCCTCGTGCCCGTCGCGCTGGCGGTCGTCAACCCCTTCGGTACCCCGAACGTCGTCACCTGGGACCTGACGCGGGTGGAACTGCACGTCGTCCCCGTGGAACGGCTGGAGGAGGTCGCCGGGTGGCCGAACACGGGCGACGACCCCGGGCGCATGGTGCTCAAGGACGCGGACGGCCGGTTGCGGGAGGCGCTGGCGCGGCGGGCCGCCTCCCTGCCCTTCGGGGCCACCCTGCCGGAACCGCAGGTGGAGTACGACGGGGTGCTGCAAGGGCTGGTCTTCGGCTCGGCGGTGCTCGCCCGGGGCGAGGAGTTGCGCGCCTGGGATCAGATGTTCTGGGTGCGCGCCGGGTTGCTGCGGTTGGCGAGGGCAGCCTCGGACGCCCCGCAGCCCCCCAACCCCGCGCGCCGGGCGGAGGGGGACCTCCCGGATCGCTGGCACCGGGCGCTGCGGGCCACCGTCTCGGGTGTGGCGGCTCCGCAGGCGTACCTCCGGGCGCTGGAGTTGTCCGGCGAACTGGCCGGGGCCCTGCGGCTGGACCCGCGTCAGGGCGTCCGGGCCGCCCTCGGCGCACGGCTCACCTCCCCCGGAGTCCACCCCCACCGGGGTCAGGCGGGAGGGTGGGCCACCCCCTAGACTGTGAGCTCCTGTGAGGGCCGCCCTGGAGGGCGTCGCACCCCGCACGGCGGCCCGGAGGGGCGTGAAGGCCTTCACAGCATCCGGACCGCGGAGGAGCTTAAGATGGCGTTTGTGTCCAATGATACATCTCGACCCGCTCGCGCCCGCAGCCCCGAGGAAAAAGGCCAACGCCGCGACGACATCCTCCGGGCGGCCGAGCGGCTGTGGGCCAAGACGCCGCACGCCGAACTCAGCATGAATCAGGTGGCCCGGGAGGCCAAGCTCGCCAAGGGCACCCTCTACCTGTATTTCGACACGAAAGAGGAGATGTTCCTCGCGCTGCTGACCGAGCACCTCCAGCGGTGGGTCGGCGGTCTGGTGGCCCTGCTCGACGAGCGCCGCCCGCAGACGCCGGGTGAGGTGGCCGACGTGCTGGTCGCCTCCGCCCGGGGCCACGAGGAACTGCGGCGGCTGCTGATCCTGCTCGGCACGGTCCTGGGCCAGAGCGAGGGGCTCGACCTCACCCTGCGCTTCGGACGCGAGGTCCGGCGAATGCTCCAGCCGGTGGTGGAGCGTTTCCCCTTCGCCCCCGAGGTCACCCTGCGTGTCCTGATCCACGCCCACGCCCTGGGCATGGGCTGGCAGCACGCCAGCGAGGAGAGCTTCGCCACCGACTTCGTGCGGCGCCAACATGACCTCGCCTTCCTCGTCCCCCGCTTCGAGCCCGAATTCGGCCTCGCCCTGCGCGCCGTCATCGAGCGCCTCGCCGCCGATGCGTAGGCGGGTGGTGGTGACGGGAGCGTCCGCCTCACCTCTCAGGTCGGTCCTGTAACCGGTCACAAGGGGGTTGGGCCGCTCAGGTTCCGTGAACGGATGCCCTCCTCCCCCTGTTTCCGGGCGGGCGGGGTACTTCTAGCCTTACCGCGCGGTCAGGGGATTGATAGACTGCCCGCATGACCGCCGCCTCCCACGCCCCACGCGGCAAGCCCCAGTTGATCCTGTTTCTGACGATTTTCGTCGCCATGCTCGGCCTGAGCGTGCTCTTTCCGATCGTCGCGCCGCTCGGGCGGCAGCTCGGGCTCAGCGAGACGCAGGTCGGGTGGTTTTCGACGGTCTACAGCCTCGCCCAGTTTCTCTTCGCGCCGATCTGGGGCAGCCGCAGCGAGCGGGTGGGCCGCAAGCCCGTCCTGATCCTGGGGCTCGTGGGCTTCTCGCTGAGCTTCGGCCTCTTCGGGCTGTTCGCCACGCTGGGGGCGCGGGGCGTGCTGACGGGCGGGGTCCTCTTCGCCCTGCTCGTCGCGGCCCGGCTCGTCGGCGGCCTGCTCTCCAGCGCGACCCTCCCCACCGCCCAGGCGATGATGGCCGACCTGAGTTCGGAAAAAGACCGCGCCGCCGCCCTGGGTCTCATCGGCGCGGCCTTCGGGCTGGGGGTGGTGTTCGGGCCCGCCATCGGCGCCCTTCTCTCCGGCTTCGGGCTCACGGTGCCGATCTTTTTCAGCGCGGGGCTGGGGCTCGTGACCGCCCTCGCCGCCTTCCTCACCCTGCCCGAGACGCGCCGGGCGGGGCAGGGCACCTCGCCGAAGGGGGACCGCCGCGCGCTGCTGCGTCAGCCCGGCATCGGGCTCTTCCTCGCCGTGAGTGCGCTGTACACGCTCGCCAGCGTGGGGATGGAGCAGACCATCGGCTTTTACGTGCAAGACACCCTGCGCCTCGACCCCGCGCAGACCGCCCGCACCGTCGGCACGATGCTCGCCGTCTTCGGCTTCGTCGCCGCCGCCGTGCAGGGGGGCGCGATCCGGCCCCTGAGCCGGAAGATCGCCCCCGGCCCCCTGATCACCCTCGGTCTCGTGATCATGGGCGCGGGCATGTTCCTGCTGCCCCTGACCTCGACCTTCTGGACGATCACCGCCGCCCTGGCCGTGATCGGGGCGGGCAGCGCCATCCTGGGGCCCAGCCTGAGCGCGGCCCTGTCCCTGAGCGTCGGGCAGGGGCGTCAGGGCGCCGTCGCGGGGCTGAACAGCAGCGCCCTCGCCCTGGGGCGCATGACCGGCCCCCTGCTCGGCACCGGCCTCTACCAGAGCGCCGGACACGCCGCGCCGTACCTCCTGAGCGGCGGGGTCCTCGCCGCCCTGCTCGTGTGGACGCTGGTGGCCCGGCCCGAGGTGCGGCAGGCGAGCGCGTAGCCCCGCGGGCAAGGGGGAGGAGCGGAAATGTGTTCGCCGCTTCTCCCTCCTCCGTTCTTCCACTTGGGTCTGGATCACCTGTGGAAGAAGCCCACGTCGCTGATCGTCGCGGTGACCCTTCCCCTGTAGAGAGAGGCGTGACAGCTACCACCAACATAATCCCGGGCATCATTGTAATAGGCCGTTATCATCGCCATATTTACATGGCCGGGTGGGTATGTCACCATATCGCCCCTTCCAGAGTATTGAAAACGAGTTTCGTCGAACCTGATACCATTGGGTTCTGCATAAAGCTCGATCAGTTGCAGTCTACAAGCCGACTCGAAGGCTGCGCGTGGAGGGGAGGTGTAATTATCGAGCACCCCCAGCACTGCGAAGAGAATGGGTACACAGATAAAAACCAAACATAAAATGTTGGGCTGTTTAGAGCTTGGTCGACCCCACATTTCTTCATGTTAACGCTTTCAAATGCTGACTATGCCTTGGACGGCGGGACGTGTCGAAGTGGTGTTCGAACTCCCCGGTGGGGCGCCACCTCCAGATGTGTGTGGCCCTCACGGGGTCTCCGTTATCCTGCCCCGGTGACCCCTCCGCGCCCCACCTTCAACCCGGCCCGCGCCCTCGCCGTGCGCGTCCTGACGCGCGTGCTGGCGGGTGAGACCTTCGCGGCCCCGGCGCTCGACGCCGCGCTCGCGGACGCCCGGCTCCCGGCGCGGGACGCGGGGCTCGCCACCCACGTCGTGTACGGGACGCTGCGGTACGCGCCGGTGCTGGACGCCGCCCTGACGCCGCTGCTGCGCGGAGAGACGCACCCCAAGACGCGCTCGCTCCTCCTCGCCGGGAGCTTCGAGAAGCTGGTGCTGGGTACGCCCCCGCACGCGGTCGTCAGCGAATATGTGGGCCTGGCCCGGGGCGCGCGGCTGGCCCCCTCGGGGCTGGTGAACGCGGTGCTGCGGCGGGTGGAGCGGCCCGCCGAGACGGAGGAGACGCGCTTCGCCCTGCCGGGGTGGTTGATCGGGGTCTTCCGCCGCGCCTACGGGGAGCGGGCGGACGCCGTTCTCGCCGACCTGCTCACCCCGCAGCCGCTGTGGCTCAGCCTCTCGGAGACGGGGGTGGCGAGCCTGAAGGAGGAGGGCAGCGTCGTCGAGCCCGGCCCGAACGGGGTGGACCGGGTGACCCTCTCGCGGCCCCTGCGCGAGACGGCGGCGTACCGGGGGGGACAGGCCCAGCCCATCAACCCCGCCAGCCTCGCCGTCGTGGACGCGCTGGGGGAGGTGGAGGGCTCGCGTGTCCTCGACCTCGCCGGGGGGGCGGGGGTCAAGGCCGCGATGCTCGCCGCGCGGGGGGCGAGCGTGACGAGCGTGGACCTGATCGCCCGCAAGCACGACGCCGCCCGGGCCAACCTGCGACGGCTCGGGCTCCAGGCCGACTTCCTGACCCACGACCTCACCGCGCCGCTGGACGTGGCGCCCGCGCCCTTCGTCCTTCTCGACGCCCCCTGCACGGGGACGGGCACCCTGCGCTCGCACCCCGAAATCAAGCTGCGCCTCACGCCCGAGGTGGTAGGGGAGATGGCGGCGTTGCAGGCGCGAATGCTCCCGAACGCGGCGGCCCTGGTGGAGCCCGGCGGCGTGCTGGTCTACAGCGTGTGCAGCGTGACTTCGCAGGAGGGGGAGGTGGTGGTGCGGGATTTCCTCGCGGCCCATCCCGACTTCGTGCCCGAACCCCTGCCCGAGCCCGACCTTCCCACCGTGCCCGCCGGAGACGGCGTGCTGACGGTGCCCGAGAGTGGCCTCGACGGCTTTTTCATCGCCCGGCTGAGGAGGAAGGAGGCGGGGGTGGTTACTTCGGCTGGGTGAGGGGGGTGACAGCTTGAGGGCAGGGTGTCTTGATTAGGTTTGCCCCCACCCCCCAGCCCCCTACCCCCAAAGGGGGCAGGGGGAGTGGCGCTGCGCTCGGCAAGGGCACACGGGCGGCGTGGGTGGACGGGTCCTTCTGAACGCAAGGTGTGATCTTGTCGCAACCCGTCTGCGGGCCCACCGTCTCGCTGCGCGAGCCGACGTGGCCGTGGGCCAGGAGCGTTCAGTCACCGGCACTCATGGGGCGTCTAGATTGACGTTTTGGACAGCGCAAAGGCTTTGGCTTGCCTGCTCCCTCTCCCCTTGCGGGTGACTCGGAGAGCTGCGAAGCAGAGGGCCGGGGTGAGGGGGCGTGTGACCACCTCCACGGCCCGGGGGATGCCCTCGCCCTGCGCTCCTTCCCCCTTGTATGGCTTGGTACAGCCTTGCAGAGGCGGGGAGGGGGTGCCGGACGCGGCCTGCCTCCTCCTTCTCTAACTGCTCAGCCCCTCGCCACCCAGCGCGGCGTCGAGCGCGACCTCGATCATCTGGTCGAAGGTCTGCTGGCGCTCCTCGGCGGTGGTCTCCTCGCGGGTGACGAGGTGGTCGGAGACGGTGAGGACGGTCAGGGCCCTCACGCCGTACCTGGCGGCGAGGGTGTAGAGCCCGGCGGCCTCCATCTCGACGGCGAGGACGCCGTACCGCGCCCAGAGCCGGAACTGGTCGGGATCGTCGTGGTAGAAGGTGTCCGAGGACATGATGTTGCCGACGTGGGTGGTAAAGCCCCGTTCCCGCGCGACCGTGTATGCCCGCATCAGCAGCCCGAAGTCGGCGATGGGGGCAAAGTTCTTCGCGCCGAAACGGATGTTGTTGATGTTGGAGTCGGTGCAGGCGGCCTGCGCGAGCACGAGGTCGCGCACATGCACGCCTTCCTGGTACGACCCGCAGGTGCCCACCCGGATCAGGGTGCGGCAGCCGTAGTCCCGGATAAGTTCGTTGACGTAGATCATGCAGGAGGCGATGCCCATGCCGGTGCCCTGCACGCTGACGCGCTGGCCCTTATACGTGCCGGTGTAGCCCAGCATTCCGCGCACGGTGTTGTGCTGCATGGGATTCTCGAAGAACGTCTCGGCGATGTGGCGGGCGCGCAGGGGGTCTCCCGGCAGCAGGACGGTCTCGGCGATCTGGCCGGGCTCGGCACTCAGGTGGACGCTCATGGGAGACAGGCTAGCAGGGGTCAGGCGCTTCCCCACTGGGCGGCGAGCCACTCGGCGTGGGGCATTCCCGAGGTGAGGATGCCCTGCTGGACCTCCCGCACGTCGTAGGGGACGGCGCGGAAGGTGGGTTGCCATCCGCCCGGCGCGCGGTCGAGGAGCAGGTATTCAGCCCGGGCGAGGTTCACATCCCGCCCGCCCCGCTGCTCGAAGGGCAGGCCGACGCTGCCGGGGTTGAGGAGGGTCCAGCCATCCAAGGTGCGGAGGAGGGGCTTATGGGTGTGGCCGCCGACCCAGCGGGCTTGCGTTCCGTAGGCAACGCGCAGTGCATCGAGACGTGTCGCGGGCGTCTCCGCTCTCAACTCCTCGTCGTCCCGCTCCGGGCTCCCGTGGAAGCACAGGAGGTCGGGAAACCAGGAGGTCGGGAAACTCGGCGGTGGGGACATACTGGCGCACCATCTCCCGGTCAACCTCCGTCAACCCGGCATGACACCAGCCGTCGATCTCCCACAACTCGCGCTCGTCGGGGAAGCCGCGTGGCGTGAAGGGTCGGTGGGGTTCGAGCAGCATCCGGTCGGCGTTTCCGCGCACCACCGGACAGCCCGGCGCCGCCACCTCCGCGATGCACTCGCGCGGCCAGGCTCCACCCATCGCCACGTCGCCCAGGCAGATGAATGCGTCCGTACCCTGCGCCCGCAGGTCCGCCAGAGCCGCCCGGAGCGCCGGAAGGTTCCCGTGAATGTCTCCGAAGACCGCGAGCCGCATGGGGCCAGCCTAGCGCTCAGCCCTCCAGCGGCCTCAGCACCGTTTGCAGCCCGCCGAAGGTCAGCTTCCGCTCCTCCCCATCCGGCAGGAAGGGCCGCAACCCCCCGTCGAGCCACGCCGCGACCTCCTCCGCCGTTTCATGTCCCGCGTCCGTGGCGGCGATGGTGTTCGAGTGGGTGAGGAGGTAGGCGACCAGAGCGGGCCGGGTGAAGGGCAGCGGGTGGGTGAAACGTTCCTCCGCGAGGGAGAAGCCCGCCTCCCGTGCCTCGGTCTCGCCGAAGGTGTAGGGGTGGCGGGGTGGAGCCGGATACCGCGCCCAGTACGCGGCCACGAAGCCGGCGAAGTCCCCCCGCCCCGGCATCTGTCCCTGGAAAAAGTCGTCGTACATGAACAGCACGCCGCCGGGCTTTAGCGTTCGCCGCGCCTCGGCCAGGAAGGCGGCCCGGTCGAACCAGTGAAAGGCCTGCGCCACCGTCAGCACGTCGAGCGCGTGGTTGGGAAGGGGCAGACTCTCCGCCTGCGCCCGCGCGTAGGTGACGCGGGGGTGCGGCGCCGCGCGGGCCAGCATCGCCGCCGAGGCGTCGAAGGCGTGGACGCGCTCCACCACCCCCGCGAGGGCCACGCTCGACAGGCCGGTGCCGCAGGCCACGTCGGCTCCGAGCGATCTTCCGTCGAGCAGGGGCGCGAGCCGCGCCATGAACAGCGGGTGGAAGAAGGGCCGCCCGGCGGCGTAACGGGCCGCGCCGTCCTGGCCCCCGAAGGGGTTGGCGGGGGAGGTCACGGGGCCAATGTACGCCTGCCCGCGGCGTTCCTCTTGTCCGGACCCGGGCGGGCAGCCGAACGCTCCCGGCAGGGCCTGGCGAGGCTCCAGACCCACGCTCGGTCTACACGCTGATCAGCCCGAGTTGCACCCCGCGCGTCACCGCCCCGGCGCGGCTCTGCACGCCCAGCTTGGAGTACACGGCCTGAACGTGGAACTTGACGGTGCTCTCGCTGACACCCAGTTCGCGGGCCGCGCGCTTGTTGCTCAGCCCCGCGGCGAGGAGGGAGAGCACGTCGCGCTCGCGGGGAGTGAGGGTCACGCCCTCGGGGGAGGGCCCCGGGTCGTCGGCCTCGTCGCGGGCGGTCAGGACCTCCTCGGGGGGGAGGGCGGCCAGGCCCGCCGCCGCCGCGAGCACGCCCGCGAGGAGTTCGGTGGGCGTGGCGTCGGTCCCCAGCGCCGCCCAGCCGTCCGGGGCGAGGTCGTGCAGCGCCCCCACCCAGGCGCGGGAGCCCAGGGCCACCACCCCCGCCGTTCCCTCCAGCTCCGCCGCGAGCGCCTCGGGGTCGGCCAGCCAGCCGTCGTCCACGATGAGCACGTCCGCCTCGTCGCCGTCCGTCACCGTCAGCCCGAACGCCCGCAGGAGGGCCGCCACCCCCGCCGCCAGCGCGGGCGAGCGCAGGGCCACCCGCACGGACGGAAGGGGAACGGGAGACATACCCGATGGTAAGGGGAGGCTCAGCGTTCCCCGACCGTGAGCGTCACGTCCGTCTCCTCGCCCCCGCGCAGGACGCGGGCGGTGACGGTCTGCCCGGCGAGGTCCCGGACTCGTTCCAGCAGTTCGCGCGGGTGACGCACACCCTCGCCGCCCAGCGCGAGGAGGATGTCGCCGACCCGCAGCCCGGCCTGCTGGGCGGGGCTGCCCTCCTCGACCTGCACGACGGTCAGGCCCAGCCGTCCCCGGGGCCCGCCGCGTCCCCAGCGCCCGCGCCCGCCGGGTCCCCGGCCCCCGAAGTCGCGCGCGCGCCCTTCACGCCGGTCGCCGCGCCGGTCGTCCGGGGCGCCCTCCTCCGGGTCGCGTCCTTCCGGCAGGTGGACGGGCTGGGTGGCGACGCCGAGGTACCCGCGCGGCACCCGGCCGGTGGTGGCGAGGAGGTCGGCCACCCGCATGGCCCGCTCGGCGGGGACGGCGAGCAGCGTGCCGCGCAGCTCGCCCGCGTTCAGCACGCCGACGAGCCCGCCCCGCGCGTCCACCAGGGCCCCGCCGCTCACGCCCGGGAAGGGGGCGGCGCCGGTCGTCAGCCAGCCCCGCCGGGGCGCGGCGCGTTCCATCAGGCCCAGGGTGGCCTGGACCCCGTGCGGCGGGCGGCCCACCGCGAGGAGGAGTTCGCCCACCCGCCCCCCCGCACCCGGCGCGAGCGGCGGCACGCTGAGCCCCGGCACCTTCAGCAGGGCCAGGTTGCTGCCCGGGTCGCGGCCCACGACCGCCCCCGCCAGGGTGCCGCCGTCCGGGGTGCGGACGCTGAGGTCGTCGGCGTGCAGAACGTGCGCGACGGTCAGGACCTGCTCGGCCCCCACGACCGTGCCGCTGATGGGCCGGGCCCCGTGGACGGTGACGACGCTGGCGGCGGCCTGTTCTACGGCGTCGGCGATCTGGCTGGACAGTTCAGAGAAGGTGGTCATGCCCCCAGGGTGCGCCGATGCGCCCGGACACCGCTTCACCCGAACGGTGAGGACCCCTTCCCCTCCAAACGGCCAGGGGTGACGGTCCACTCCCCGCGGGTCAGCGCGTACCGCACGACCTCCACGAGTTCGCCCCGGTACGCTTCCGGCTCGCCGCGTCCGGTCTCCCGCAGGCCCAGGCGGCGCATCAGCGCGTGCGAGCGGAGGTTGGGCGCGTACACCTGCGCGGTGACGGTCGCCAGCCCCAGCGGCCCGAAGGCGAGGGCGAGCATCTGTTCCCCCGCCGCCCGCCCCACGCCCCGCCCCCACAGCGCCCGCTCCCCGATCCCGATCCCGAACTGGCCCGAGGTGGGCGTCAGCTCCGCCAGGTCCACGTACCCCACGAGCCGCCCGCCCGCCTCGACGCCCAGCCGCAGGAAGTCCGGCTCCAGCCCCGCCACGATGGGCCGCCAGTGGGCGCGCACGAGGCGCGGCGCCAGGCCCGGCGTCCACCCCGCCGCCCGGCAGAACTCGGGGTCGGCGGCCCAGCGCACGGCGGCTTCCTCGTCGCCCGGACGCAGGGGGCGGAGGGTGACGGTCAGGGCCACAGGCTCCCCAGAATCGCCGCCGCCGTCCCGTCCCACCCGAGGTGGACGCCCTCGCCCGCCCAGAGGCTCAGGAATTCGGGCCGCCTTGCCCGCGCGGCGGCGGCGCGCAGATCACGGGTCAGCGCGTTCTGGAGGGGGAAGGGGAGAGGGTGCCCCACCGCCCCGGTCACCCGGTTGGCGAGGCCGCGCGCCGCCCGGCCGCTGAAGGCCCGGGTGAGGGTCGTGTCTCCCGGTCCCGCCGAGACGAGGGCCGCGCGGTACGGGGCGGAGGTGCCCGCCTCGGTCGCCCTCAGAAAGACGGTGCCGCACTGGGCGAGGCTCGCGCCCGCCGCCCGCGCCGCCCGGACGCCCGCCGCGTCCATCAGGCCCCCCGCCGCGACGACCGGGACCTCGACCGCGTTCACGACCGCCCGGGTCAGGCTCAGGGTGTCCGCCACCTCGTCGTGCGCCCAGCCGCCCCGGTGTCCGCCCGCCGGGCCACCCTGGACCACCACGGCGTCCACCCCGTCCGCCTCAAGGGCCTGAGCCTCCTCCACTCCGGTCGCCGTGCCGACGGCGAGGATGCCTCTGTCCCGCAGAGCCGTTCTCTGCTCTGCCCCCAGCCGACCGAACGCGAAGGAGAAGACGGCGGGCCGCAGGTCGAGCACCGCCCGGAACTGCGCCCCGAAGTCCTCCCGCACCTGTCCGGGAAGGCTCGGCGGTGCCAGCCCCAGTTCCTCGTGCAGCGGCGCGAGTTCGGCGACCGCCGCCGCCACCTCCGCTTCCGTCACACCCGCGAGGGGTTCGGGGATGAAGAGGTTGACCGCGAAGGGCCGCTCCGTCCGTGCCCGCACCGCCGTCCCCGCCTCCGCGATCTGCCCCGGCGTCAGGTAGGCCGCGCCCAGGCTGCCCAGCCCGCCCGCCTCCGACACCGCCGCCACGAGTTCCGGGGTGGTCGGCCCGCCTGCCATCGGGGCCTGCACGACGGGGACGCGCAGGCCGAGCCGTTCCATCAAGCCACTCACCCCGCCAGCTTAGCCGCACGCCGTAGCCTGTGGCCGTGACCCTCCCCTTCCCCCGCGCCTGGACCGCCTTTCGCCAGGCGGCCTACGCGGGCACCCCGCCGCCCCGCAGGCAGTTCCTCCCCCGCGAATTCCTCGAACGGTTGCTCGCCGGGGCCGCCGAACGCCTTCCCCTTCTCGACGCGCCCCTCATCGACTGGGCGCTCGCCGAACGGGTCCACGACCCTGGCTACCTCGCCCGCTGGCGGCGGGGGGAGGTGACGCGGGCGGAGGAACGCGCCCTCGGCTTTCCCTGGAGCCCGGCGGTCGTGGGGCGCGGTCTGGCGAGCAGCGGCGCGACCCTGGCCGCCACACGGGACGCGCTGAGCCACGGCTTCGGCGTGAATCTGGGCGGCGGGACGCACCATGCCTACCGCGACCGCGCGGAGGGCTTTTCGTTCCTCAACGACGTGGTGATCTCCGCGCGCTGGCTTCTCGATCACGGGCACGCGGCGCGCCTCCTGATCCTCGACCTCGACGTGCATCAGGGAAATGGCACGGCCTCCATGCTCGCGGACGAACCCCGCGCCCTGACCGTCAGCGTCCACGGGGCGAACAACTACCCCTTCCAGAAGGAGCGGAGCGATCTGGACGTGGCCCTGCCCGACGGCACCGGGGACGCCGCCTACCTCGCCGCGCTGGACGAACGGGTGGCCCCCGCCGCCCTCGCCTTCCGCCCCGACTTCGCCTTCTACCTCGCGGGGGCCGACGTGCTGGAGGGGGATCAGCTCGGCAAGCTGGCCCTCACGCCCGCCGGGGTCCGGGAGCGCGACGAGCGGGTCTTCCGCTGGGCCGCCCGGGCGCGCGTCCCCCTCGTGACGGTCATGGCGGGCGGCTACAACCGCGATCCGGGACAGCTCATCGGGACGCGGCTGGGAACGCTGGACGCGCTGCTGGGGGCGTACCGGCGGCGAGCTGTCAGCGGCTGATCACCACGTAGTTCAGCCACTTCATGTCCGAGTACGACCGGTACTCCGGATTCCCACCGCGGTACACGATGTAATCGGTCCCCTTGCAGCCCCAGGTGGGCGCGATGGTAAAGGTGACGCGCCCGTCGGAGGTCACGTCGGTATGGGGCTCCACGCCCGTTCCGACGAACAGGCAGTTGCCCCGGTTCGGCAGCTTGAACGTCGTCGTGGAGGCGGCGGTGCTCCTCGTCCAGCGGGCGGTCTTCGCGCCGCAGTCGCCCTGGCACGTCAGCTTCATCACCTCGGTGGCCGCGGGCTGGGTCCGGAGCCGGGCGGTGAAGGACAAGATCAGCTTGTTCCCCACGAGCTCGCTGTCCACGCCCGCGCCGAAACTCAGGACGGAGGCCGGAATCCCCGCCGCCTGGCGCAGGCTCACGCGCTGCCAGCCGCTCCGGGTGGTGCAGTTCCGGGTGCAGGAGAGGAGGACCAGCTCCTCGCGCCCCTTCCTGGTCAGCGTGCTGCCGAGGTAGACGGGCACGTACAGGGCCCCCTGGGGCGTCACGGACACGCTCCACGAGCGCGCTATGTCCGGGCTGTACAGGTCGCTGGCGAGCGCGATCCGCTGGCTCCAGTTGCGGGCCTCCTGGCAGTTTTGCGCGCACTGGAAGTAGAACAGCTCGGTGTTCGCCTCGTCGGGCGTGCGGAAGTACGCGAGCAGGTGCGCCACGCCCCGCGCGTCGTAAGTCAGGGTGGTCGCCCCGGACCCGCCGAGGGGGGGCAAGTCCAGCACGGCGGTCTTCCAGGCGGGCGCGGTGGTGCAGGCGCGGTCGCAGCCTATCCACAGCGCCTTTGCGTTCGGGGCACCGATCCGGTCCGAGAGGTCCGCGCCGATGTTGTCCACGAAGGCCAGGCGCGGGCGGCCCTGCGGGTCCAGGGTAAACCACTCGCTGTCCAGCGGGGGGGCCAGCTTGTAGTACCGCGTGGTCACGTCGACCAGCTTCCAGTTCGGTTCCTTCAGGCAGCCCGAGGTGCAGCGCACGTAGTAGACCTTGCCCTGCTCGGTCATGAGGCCGCTGGTGTTCACGTAGAGGCCCAGGTGCAGGCTGCCGTCGGGGGCCACCCTCAGCTTGGGGACGACGAACCCGTCCGGGGGCAGATTGGGCGTCCAGGTGATCCGCTCGGATTTCCAGGCGCCCTCCGACGTGCAGGCGCCTTTGCAGGTCGCGTAGCGCACGTCGCCGTCCAGCGTGCTGTACACGGCGTGCAGGTTGCCCCTGGCGTCTTTTTGCACGGAGCTGCGTTTGGTCTGCTGCTTCTCGATGTTCTGCGGCAGCATCACGAACGGCTGGGTCGTCGCGGCCAGCGCCGAGCCCAGCAGCGTGAGGCCGAACAGCCCGGCCTGGAGGACCCGGGACAACGCGCGGGCAGGGTTGTGGGGCATGACGCAGTGTACACAGCTCTGGTACACAGACCCTTTCCCATTCGGCTCAGCGGGGAAGAGGCGCATAGAGAGACAAGCGCCCCCACAGCGTGCCGGGAGCGGTATCATGGAGGGATGACGCTCCTCCTCCCGCCCCCGTAAGCGTGAGTCGCAGGTGCGCGCAGTCTTTTTCCCCTGTTTCGTCCGGGCCGCGCCTCTTCGCCGCCCGCAGGAGTCCCCACCATGACCACCCCAGAACTCATGAACGAGATCGCGCGTCGCCGGACGTTCGCCATCATCTCCCACCCCGACGCGGGCAAGACCACCATCACCGAGAAGCTGCTGCTGTACGGAGGCGCCATCCAGGAGGCCGGGTCCGTCACCGCCAAGGAGGGCCGCTCGCACACCAAATCCGACTGGATGAGCATCGAGCAGCAGCGCGGCATCTCGATTTCAAGCTCGGCGCTGACCTTCGAGTACGGGGGCAGGCACATCAACCTCCTCGACACGCCGGGCCACCAGGACTTCTCGGAGGACACCTACCGCACCCTCACCGCCGCCGACTCCGCCCTGATGGTCCTCGACGCGGCGCGCGGGGTGCAGACGCAGACCGAGAAACTCTTCGCCGTGTGCCGCAACCGGGGCATCCCCATCCTCACCTTCGTGAACAAGATGGACCGCCCGGCGCTCGACCCCTTCGACCTGCTCTCCCAGGTGGAGGGGACGCTCAAGATCACCGCCGTCCCGCTGACCTGGCCCATCGGCGACGGCCCCGATTTCAAGGGCGTGTACGACCTCCAGACCGGCCAGGTTCTCACCTTCGAGCGCACCTCGGGCGGCAAACACCGCGCGCCCGTGCAGACGGCGGGCCTGAACGACCCGAAGCTCGTCGAACTTGTGGGCCCCGACCTGTCCGCGAAGCTGCGGGAGGACGTGGAACTCATCCAGGGCGCGATGCCGGAGTTCGACCCCGCCGACTTCCTGTCCGGCGAACTCACCCCCGTCTTCTTCGGCTCGGCGATGAACAACTTCGGGGTGGAGCACTTCCTCGCCAACTTCGTGGACCTCGCGCCGCCGCCCGGCCCGGTGGAGACGAACGTGGGCGAGCGCGACCCGGACGCCCCTTTTGCGGGCTTCGTCTTCAAGCTCCAGGCCAACATGAGCAAGCAGCACCGCGACCGCACCGCCTTCATGCGGGTGATGAGCGGACACTTCGAGCGCGGCATGGACGTGACGCACACGCGTACGGGGCGCAAGCTGCGGCTTTCCCAGGCGCACACCCTCTTCGCCCAGGACCGCGAGAAGGTGGAGGAGGCGTACCCCGGTGACATCGTGGGCCTCGTGAACCCCGGCGTCTTCCAGATCGGCGACGTGGTGAGCGTGGACCCCAAGGTGCAACTGCCCTCCTTCCCACGCTTCACGCCGGAGACCTTCGCCACCATCAGCCTGAGGGACGTGGGCAAGCGCAAGGCGTTCATGAAGGGCCTGACCCAGCTTGCGGAAGAAGGCGTCGTGCAGGTCTTCTACCCGACGGACGGGGCGCGTGACCCCTACCTGGGCGCGGTCGGTCCCCTCCAGTTCGAGGTGTTCCAGGCCCGCCTCGCCGAGGAGTACGGGGTGGAGGTGGAGATGCACGTCACGTCCTACCAGCTCGTCCGCTGGTTGGCCGGGGACGCGGGGAGCGTGGCCCGCTTCGCCCGGCACGTGGAGGACGACCAGGGGCGCCCGGTGATGCTCTTCCGCAGCCGGTACGACCTCGACTACACCGCCGAGCAGCACCCGGAGATCGAGTTCCTGCCGCTGCCGAGGGACCTCACGCGGGTCTAGGCGCATGAATCTGGACCGGGTGCCGCCCGCCTTCTTCAGCCTGCCCGCCGTCAGCGCGGCGCTGAAGTTGAACGTCGGGGACGTGGCCGAGCTGAACCTGAACCGCACGGCCCTCGGTTTTCAGGGGAGCGCCCAGGTCCGGGACAAGGGCCAGCTCTACCGCTCCACCTTCCGGCTGAATCCGGCGGGCATCTTCACGGGGGGCGAGTGCGGGTGCGGGCGCAAGGGCTGCCCGCACCTCGCCCGCGCCCTGCTCAGTCCGGCGCTGGAACGCGAGTTGGAGCGGGTGGGGGGGACGGCGGCCCCGCTTCCAGCGCGTGCGGAACCCAGCCCCGTCCAGCCCGACGAGCTGCCCACGCCCGAAAACCTCCCCGACGAGGAGGTCCCCGCCGTCCCCCTCGCCAGCCCGCTGCGGCAGTGGCTGACGGCGGCCTCCGAGTTGACGGGGGAGGGGCCGGGGGAGAGGAGCCCCCTCACCCTCAAGTACGACCTCAGCGTGACCCTGCGGCCCCGCACGGCGCGCGAGACATTGACGCTCAAGGTGCGGCGGGCCACCCGCGAGTTGGAACGGGGCGCCTTGCACGCCCTCTCGGTCTTTCCTCTCCCCCACGCCCTGCGCTGGAACCGGAGTGATGGGGACGGCCTGCCCCGCTTCGCCGCCCCCGACCGCGACGTGCTGACCGTCCTCGCCCTGGGCGGCGAGAGCGGCGTCGTGGGGGGTGACGAGGCATGGTATCTGGGCGACCACCCGCTCACCGACACCCTGCTCGCCCGCCTGCTGGACACGGGCCGCCTGTACTGGAACGGGGAGGCGAGACCCCTCACCCCCGGCCCCGAGCGGCCCACCGTCCTGGGCTGGCAGATGGACGCGGGCGGGGTGCAGCGGCCCACCCTCAGCCTTCCGCCCGGTGTGCGCGTGCTGCCCGTCTCGCCGCGCTGGTACGCGGACGAGCGGAGGGTGGAGCTGGGCCGCGTCACCTCCGCCCTGCCCCCGGCCCTGGAAAATGCCTTCCTGCACGTCCCGCCCGTACCGCCCGCGCAGGCGGCCGGATTCGCCGAGGCCCTGCGGGGGAGCTTCCCCGCGTTGGGAGACGCGCTGCCCCTGCCCCGGCCCGTCCGGGTGCGGCGCCTTTCCGCCGAGTACCAGCCGCTCCTGACCCTGCGCGAGGAGCGGGTGACGGTGAGCCGCCGCAAGGGCTGGCGCACCCAGACGGAGGAACGGACCCTCGGCGTCGCCCACCTCACCCACCTCTACGACGGCGAATCCCTGCCGGTCGAGCGGCAGAAGTACGTGGACGGCGTGCTGTACCTGCGCGGGCGCGATCCCGCCGCCGAGAAGCGCAGCGCGGGGCAGGTCACCCGGACTGGGCTCAAGCGCCTCCAGAGCCTCCAACCGCGCGGCGACCATGTGGAGCATCCCGAGGCCGCCAACCTCTACGCCTTCGTGGGTGAGGCCGAGTGGCAACGCTTCCTCACCACCGAGGTCCCGAAGCTGGAGGCCAGGGGCTTCCGGGTGGAGGTCGCCCCCAGCTTCCCCTATCGCTACGCCGAGGTCGAGGACTGGTATGGCGAGGCCGGGGACGAGGGCGGCTGGTTCACCCTCGAACTCGGGGTCGTGGTGGACGGCGAGCGGCTGAGCCTCATCCCCATCCTGGTCTCGCTGATCGCCGAGCGGCCGGAACTGTTCACGCCGGAAGCCCTCGCTACCTTGGGGGATGACGACGTGATCGCCGCCCGCCTCCCCGACGGGCGCCGCCTCGCCCTGCCCGCCGGACGGGTGCGGGCGATCCTTAGCGTGCTCGTCGAACTCCACCTGCGCGAGCTGCCCGAGGGCCCCCTCAAACTGCCCCTCCTCGACGCGGCCCGCCTCGCCGCGCTGGATGAGGCGTTGCAGGCCCGCTGGCTGGGGGCCGACCGCCTGCTCGACCTCGGGCGCCGCCTGCGCTCCTTCCGGGGGGTGACGGAGGTGGACCCGCCCGGGGGGCTGCGGGCCGAGCTGCGCCCCTACCAGCGCCAGGGGCTGTCGTGGCTGCAATTCCTGCGCGAGTACGACCTGGGGGGGATTCTGGCGGACGACATGGGGCTGGGGAAGGCCCAGCCGCTCGATGCTCAGGTGTTGACTCCCTCGGGCTGGACGCGGATGGGTGACCTTCAGGTCGGGGATTTCGTGATCGGGCGGAATGGGAGGCCGACGCAGGTGATCGGCGTCTACCCACAGGGCGAACGGCCCATCTCCCGTGTGACGCTGACGGACGGGGCGAGCGTGGAGGTGGACGAGGAGCATCTGTGGGCTGTTAACACTCCTGTTCGCAAGCGGCGGGGTCTGCCCGAGCGGGTGCTCACGACGAAGCAGATCATGAGTGACCTGGCGGACGCTGCCGGGAACCTCAAGCACTACGTCCCGATGGTGGAGCCCGTACGCTTCGCCCAGCGCGACCTGCCCGTCGATCCGTACACCCTGGGGGCGCTGCTGGGGGACGGTTGCTTGAGGTACAGCGTTGAAGTCTCCTCCGAGGACGAGTTGGTTGGATCGCTGGCGCTCCCGCAGGGCGTTTCCCCCCGTCTGGTTGAACGGCTGAGTCACAAGGTCAGCACCTACCGTCTGGTCACAGAGGGACGTTGGACGCCCAATCCCCTGAAAGACGCCCTCCGCGCGCTCGGGCTGCACGGCCTCGGCAGCCGTGAGAAGTTCATCCCCGCCCCCTACCTGCTGGGCAGCGTCGAGCAACGCCTCGCCCTCCTGCAAGGACTTCTGGACACGGACGGCTACGCGGGCGAGGTCGTGGAGTACACCAGCGTCTCCGAGGCCCTGGCACGTGGCGTGGTCGAATTGACGCAATCCCTGGGAGGCACGGCGCGCATCCGGCGGAAGCGGACAAGCTACACCTACCTGGGAGAGCGCCGCGAGGGTCTGGCGTGGCGCGTCACCCTCAAGCTGCCGCCGCACCTTGACCCATTCCGGCTGCCCGAGAAACTGGCCGCCTACCGCCGCCCGACCAAGTATCCGCCCACAAGAGGAATTCGCCGAATAGAGTTTGTCGGCATCAAAGAGGCGCAATGCATCGCCGTCGCCGCCCCCGATCACCTCTACGTGACGGAGGGCTACATCGTCACCCACAACACCCTTCAAACCCTCGCCCACCTCCAGACCGAGAAGGAGGAAGGACGTGCCGACCGCCCCAGCCTCGTCGTCGCGCCCACCAGCGTCCTCGGCAACTGGCGCGCGGAGGCGGCCCGCTTCACGCCGAATCTCAAGGTGCTCACCCTGCACGGCCCTAGCCGGAAAGAAGACTTTGGTCGCATCCCCGACCACGACCTCGTGCTGAGCACCTACCCCCTGCTGCCGCGCGACGTTGAGGCCCTGCGGGAACACGATTTCCACCTTCTCGTCCTCGACGAGGCGCAGAACATCAAAAATCCCAGGAGCGCCGCCGCGAAGGCCGCCGGGGCACTCAAAGCACGCCACCGCCTCGCCCTCACCGGCACGCCGCTGGAAAACCACCTCGGTGAGCTGTGGTCGCAGTTCAACTTCCTGACGCCGGGGCTGCTGCACGACGAGCGGACCTTCCGCGAGCTGTACCGCACGCCCATCGAGAAGCAGGGGGACCGGGCGCGTCAGGCTGCCCTCGCCGCCCGCGTCAAACCCTTCATCCTGCGGCGCGAGAAGCGGGACGTGGCCTCCGAACTGCCGCCCAAGACAGAAATCCCGGTGCGCGTCACCCTCGACGGCGACCAGCGCGACCTCTACGAGACGGTGCGGGTGACCATGCTCGAACGGGTGCGGGAGGAACTCGACGCCCGGGGGCTGGCCCGCTCTACCGTCGCCATCCTCGACGCGCTGTTGAAATTACGGCAGGCCGTCACCGATCCCCGGCTCGTCAAGCTGGAGACCGCCCGCCGGGTGAGGGGCAGCGCCAAGCTCGACTGGCTGACGGGGAACCTCCCCCAGATGGTCGAGGAGGGCCGCCGCGTCCTGATCTTCTCCCAGTTCGCCACGCTGCTTGGCCTGCTGGAGGACACGCTGACTGGCCTCGGCATCGGGTATGCCAAGCTGACCGGGCAGACGAAGAACCGGGCGGCGCAGATCGAGCGCTTCCAGCGGGGCGAGGTGCCCGTCTTCCTGATCAGCCTCAAGGCGGGGGGCGTGGGCTTGAACCTCACCGCCGCCGACACCGTGATTCACCTCGACCCGTGGTGGAACCCCGCCGCCGAGAACCAGGCGACCGACCGCGCCTACCGCATCGGGCAGGACAAGCCCGTCTTCGTCTACAAGCTGATCGCGGCGGGCAGCGTGGAGGAGCGCATTCTCGACCTCCAGAACAGGAAGGCGGCGCTGGCCCAAGGAGTGTTGGATGGCGGGCTGACGAGCGCGACGCAACTGACGACGGGCGATCTGGAACGACTATTTGCGCCGCTCGAGGAAGAGTCAGAAGCTTGAAGTAGTCCCTGATTACGCTGGACGCATGGAATCGAGAGAGGTTCTCGTCTACCTCGCCTGCTTCCTGGGCGCCCTGCTGGTGGCCCGTGTTCCGCTGAGCCCGCCTTCGACCGGGCAGCGCGTCGGTATGGTTTTGCTCCTGCTGGCGTGCGTGGCGAGTGTCTGGGGGCTGCTGCTGGGCGTTCCGGGAGGACCTGACCTTCTGCTCTTCAACAGTGTCACGGCCCTCGTTTGCGGTTTCACGCTGGGTTTTGGAGTCTTCAAAAGGCGGGACAGGTCGGTGAAGGTTGTGTCCAAGCCCTTGCCACCGCCGAGGCCGATGCGGGAGGAGGCGCCCTGGGTGATGCAATTGGGAGGCGGAATCTTGGTTTACACAGGCTTCTATGGCCTTGTGTCGTTAAGTGGTTTGGGTCAGGAGTCGTCTCTTGGTGGTGTCCTCCTGCAACTTGGAGTTGCTGCGATGTTCCTGTGGCTGGGCCTCGCCATTATGATCCTCCCCCTACGCTGGAAGCTGACCATTGGGATGGGCGGCAGCGTCCTCGCTCTTGTAATCGGCGTTCTGTTGCCGCCGGGGACGCTCTGAATAACTCGCTCCCCAGCACGAGGGACAAGGGCTGAGGGCAGTAAACGTTCCGTCAGAGTCGCTGGGCCATGCTGCGCCCGTGCGCGTCTTGCTGCCCTTTCTCCTCGCCTCCCTGCTCGGCGGCGCCCAGGCGGCCCCGTCCCAGGCTCCGGCAGGCTACGTCCTCTCCGGGATGCCCCTGATCCGCCAGACCTACAACGCCTGCGGCCCAGCGAGCATCACGCAGGTGCTGGGCTACTTCGGAATCAACGTCGCCCTCGCCGACGTGAGCCGCCTGACCCGCCCGACCGAGCGGTCCTACATGACGGCGCAGGCCATCGTGGACTTCGCGCCGAGGGTCGGCCTGGAAGCGCGGCTGTACCGGGGCGGTTCGCTCCAGACCGTGCGTGCGGCCATTCGCGCCCGCGTGCCGCTCATCGCCCTGCAATCGCACGTCACGCCGACGCAAATCATCCCCCACTGGCGGGTCGTGACCGGCTACGACGACGCCCGCGAACAGGTGTACCTGATGGACCCCCTGCTGGGCTACGTCCTGATGAGCTACGCCGACTTCGGCCGCGTGTGGGCTGACCACCAGGGGGAATTCGCCGTGATGTACCCGCCGGGGTGGAGGGAGACGGTGCGGAAGGTGATCGGTTAGACGGTTCACGCCTCAGAACGTCGAATTGTCAGAGCCAAAAGCCGGTCCACGACCTCCGCCACCGTCATGAGCGACGTGTCCAGCTCGGCAGTTGCCCGTCGCCGGAGCAGCGGTTCGACGAAGCGGACGTGCTGGAGGATGCGGCGGCGGTCCTCCGGGCTCTTGCCGTAAGGGTTGTTGGTGCGTCTTGCGATGCGCTCCAACATGACCTCGGGCGGAGCGCTGAGCAGAACGACGTGCTCGAAGCGGTCGTAGAACTTGCCTTGGTTGGTCTTGCAGCCGGAGACAAAGAGGGGCTGATCGCGCGGCGAGGCGAGGAGGTCCGACATCCGGTCCTCCCTCCAAATCCAGTCGGGTTCCGCCGTTTCGCGGCCCGACTCGCCGCTCACCTGCCCGACCGTCCACTCGCACCATTCGTCCGAGTCGGTGTCGACGGCGGTGAACCCGCGACGGGACAGTTCCTCGATCACGGAGGTCTTCCCTGTGCCCGACATGCCGGTGATCAGGGTTCGTGTCACCCGCAAACCTCCTCAGCGACCGTTCTCATAAGCTCGCCCTGGAACGAACAGCTCATGCCCCGTCCAGAAGGTGAACCGCACCCCGCCGGGCGTCCAGTTCACGCGGCTCTCCTGCCATTTCGAGCCGTCCTGCCCGTACAGGTCGGGAAGCTCGGGCAGGCTGACGAAGTGGCCGTAGCTCGGCCGCTCGGCGTCACGCCCCAGGTACAGCCGCCAACGGTGGAGGGAGCCGAACAGGGCGGCGGGACTCGGGCCGTCGTCCACGATCAGCGCGTGATAGACGCCACCCGGCGCATCCCACCGGGCCACGACGCGCTTTTTCGGTGCGACCAGCACGGCGAAGAGGAGGCAGGCGACGAGCAACCCGGCCAGGAAGCCCAGCCCCGCCGCGAAAAGTCCCGCACCCCGTCGGCTCACCCGATGAACCGCCCCCCCTCCTGCACGACCTCCCCGTCCAGGCTCAACCGCCCGCCCGCCCGCAGGTCGGTGATGAGGTCCCAGTGGATTGCGCTCCCGTTCACGCCGCCTGTCTCGGGGTAGGAGCGGCCCAGGGCGAGGTGGACGGTGCCGCCGATCTTCTCGTCGAAGAGGATGTTGCCGGTCGGCGTCTGGATGCCCTCGTTCGTGCCGATGCCGAGTTCCCCGAGCCGCCGCGCGCCGGGATCGGTGGCGAGGGCCGCCCGCAGCACGTCCCCGCCCTCGTCCGCGGTCGCCTCCACGACCTCGCCCGCCCGGAAGACGAGCCGGGCGCCGCGCACCATCCGCCCGCTGTAGCCCGCCGGGACGCTGAAGGTCACCACACCCTGCGCGCTGTCCTCGATGGGTCCGGTGAACACCTCGCCGCTGGGCATGTTGCGCTTGCCGTCGCTGTTGGCCCACGTCCGGCCCCCCACGCGCAGGGTGAGGTCGGTGCCGGGCGCCTCGATCCGCACCCGGTCGGCGCGGATCAGGCGTTCGATGAGGCGGGCCTGTTTCTCCCGCACCTCGCCCCACGCGGCCACCGGGTCGGGGCGGTCGAGGAACATCGCGCGCATGACGAAGGCGCCGAACTCCTCCGGGGTCATCCCCGCCTGAGCGGCAGCGTGCGTAGTGGGGTAGAGGGTGAGACTCCACTTCTTCCTCGCGCGTGCGGCGGCGATGGGCGCGCGGGCGGCGATCAGGCGGGCGAGTCCGGCGGCGTTCCCGTCCGTGTCCGGCTCCGGCGTCAGAATACGCAGGCTGCCGTCGAGCGCCTCCACGTCCGCGAGGTCGGCGGGGTGGGTTTGGTCGAGCACGTCGCCTTGCCCGAAGGCCGCGAAGTCGTCATCCTGCCCCGGGTAGTCGAGCCGGACCACCGGACGGGCGCCGCGTTTCAGGAGGGCCCGCGTCACCTCCCGCACGAGGGGGACGGCCTCGGCGCCCCCCGCGACGAGGAGCCGTTCCCCCGCCCCCGCCGTGAGGCAGTAATCGGCGAGCAGGGCGGCGTGACGCTCGGGGTCGTACTTCAGGGGAGGGGCCGCTGGATTGGTCTGCACGCGCCCGAGCCTAGCACCGCCCCCCGACCGCTATCCTGGCCCGGACATGACGGCCGCGCTCGATCCGCTCAACACCGCCACCCTCACCATCACCTGCCCGGACCGGGGGGGCATCGTGGCCGCCGTCTCGCAGTTTCTCCACAACCACGGGGCGAACATCATCCACTCTGACCAGCACTCCACCGATCCCGCGGGCGGCACCTTCTTCATGCGGATGGAGTTTCACCTCGACGGCCTCGACCTCGCGCGCGGCCCCTTCGAGCGGGCCTTCGCGCACGTCGTCGCCGAGCCCTTCGGGATGGACTGGCGGCTCGGCTACACCACCCAGCCCAAGCGCATGGCGATCCTGGTGAGCCGATACGACCACTGCTTCCTCGACCTGCTGTGGCGCAAGCGGCGGGGCGAGCTGAACGTGGACCTGCCCCTGATCATCTCCAACCACGAGGACCTGCGCCGGGACGCGGAGATGTTCGGCATCCCCTTCCACGTCGTGCCCGTGACGAAGGAGAACAAGGCCGAGGCCGAGGCCGAGCAGGTCCGGTTGATGCGGGAGGCCGACGCCGACTTCGCCGTGCTCGCCCGCTACATGCAGATTCTCTCGGGCGACTTTCTGAACGGCTTCGGACGGCCCGTCATCAACATCCACCACTCCTTCCTGCCCGCCTTCATCGGCGCCAATCCCTACCGTGCGGCCTTCAACCGGGGCGTCAAGCTCATCGGCGCGACGAGCCACTACGTCACCGAGGAACTCGACGCCGGGCCGATCATCGCCCAGGACGTGATTCCCGTGACCCACCGCGAGACGCCCGACACGTTGATGCGCCTGGGCCGCGATGTGGAGCGTCAGGTCCTCGCCCGGGCGGTGAAGGCCCACGTGGAAGACCGGGTGCTCGTGTACGGGAACAAGACGGTGGTGTTCTAGCGGGCGCCTACTTCAGGCTCTTCATCGCCGCGTCGAGCTGGGCCGCGTACTTGGGGTAGAGCGTCTTGGTCACGTTGGCGGTGACGAGGAGTGTCTTTTTGCCCTCACGCGTGGCCCGCAGGTGGTTGTAGATCGGCTGGTCCAGGCCGTTCACCCAGAATTGCAGCACGATCCAGTCCCGGCCCGACACACGCTCGATGCCGTGCTTCACCCAGCGGAAGCCCGGGGTGCCCTGCACCGAGCGTTCGAGTGCGGCCTGCGCGGGGGAGAGGTCCCCCGGGGGCAACTGAACGTCCCGCACGGCAAAGGCGATGTTGACCGCCCAGCTCGGGCCGGGGGTGGAGTACACGGAGGTGGGCGGAGTGCCCCCGCGCGAGTATTTCAGGGCGACGACCTCCGGGGGCATGGGCACGAAGCCCGCCGGGAGGGCGAGGCTCACCCCCGTGCCGGGGACGGTGACGCGGGTGTCAGCGGCCTGGGAGGCCAGGAGCAGGGCGGCGAGACCGGGAAGCAGAACGTTCATGGCTGGACCTCGGGGGTGAGGGGGACGGAGTAGGGGGACCCGCTCACTCTACCGGGTGACGTTTTCGTGCGGACGCGCCCGGCGTCCAGCCCTAATTCAACTCCCGAGCCTCCAGCGGCACGAAGCGCAGCAGCGCCTCCAGGCGGTCGAGCAAGGTGGGAGCGCCCAGCGCCTCCTCGCGCTGCTCGGGGGTGAGGGGCAGCAGGGCGGCGGCAAAACTGGCGACGAGCAGGGGGTCGCCGGGGGCGTTTTCCAAGATCGCCTCGGCGTCGTCCGGGTGCAGGCGCACCACGCCCGAGAGCAGGTGCCGGGCGAGGGCGTCCAAGGCGGACTCTTCCAGGGGGCCCTGCTCCAGGGGGGTGAGGGCCACGTCGGCGCTGAGGTAGGTGTGCGACAGGTCGAAGTCCTGCACCGTGAAGCGCTCGCCGCCCACGATCAGGATGCTGCTCGTGCCGTCCTCGTGGCGCTGGGCGCGGGTGACGTGCGCCAGGGTGCCCAGGCGTGAGACCCGCTCGTGGAAGGGCAGGGGCGACTCCTCGCTCGACCAGCGGATGCGGACGATGCCAAAAGGTTCCCCGCTGGCCTGCACGCGCGCCAGCAGCTCCCGGTAGCGGGGCTCGAACACGTACAGCGGCAACATCTGTCCCGGAAACAGGACGAGGCTGGGAAGGGGAAAGAGGGGCACCTGCATCTCGCTCCCCATGCTGCGCTCATCCCGGGACGCCGAACTAGGCGGGGATCACAGAAGCTCGACTATAGGCACGATTTCCGACAGTTGTGGCCGCCACACCGGGACGGGATCGCCCCTCACTCCTCCGTCCCGGGGGCCGCCGTGGAACGTGGCCGTCGCGTCCGCTTCGGGGCGGGCGGCGGGGGCGCTCCCCACCCCGCCAGTTGCTCCGTTGTGACCCCCAGAGTCAGGAGGTGGGCGCTGTCCTGCGGGGTCAGCCCCGCCGCGGGGAGGAGGTCGGGCCGCCGCGCGAGCGTCCGCGCCAGGGCCTGCTGCCGCCGCCAGGTTGCAACCGCGCCGTGGTTTCCGCCCTTCAGGACTTCGGGCACGCTCTGGCCGCGCCACTCGGGGGGGCGGGTGTACTCCGGGTAGTCGAGCAGCCCGCTCGAAAAGGAATCCGCCCGGTGCGAGTCCTCGTCGCCCAGCACCCCGGGCCGCAGCCGCGCGACCGCCTCCAGCACGCAGACTGCCGCCGCCTCGCCCCCCATGGTCACGAAGTCGCCGACGCTCAATTCCCGCGTGACGAGCCTCTCCACCCGCGCGTCGAAGCCCTCGTAACGCCCGCACAGGAAGGCGAGGTGCGTCCTGGTCGAGAATTCTTCCGCCGTCCGCTGGGTGAAGGGCTCCCCGGCGGGCGTGAAGAGGATCACCTCGTCGGCGGGGGGGAGGCTGCTCAAAGCCCGCTCCGCCACGTCCACCCGGATCACCATGCCCGCGCCGCCGCCGTAGGGCGTGTCGTCCACCTTCGCGTGTTTGTTCCCCGAAAAGTCGCGCATGTTCACGAGGTTGACGTGGATCAGCCCCCGCGCCGCCGCCTTGCCCAGAATCGCCTCGGAGGCGAAGGGCGCGAGCAGTTCGGGAAAGAGGGTCAGGAAGGAAAAGGTCAGCATGGAAGGTGAGGGGAGAGGCTCAGCGCGCCTCCTCCGCGCCCTCCCCGAGCAAACCCCCCGGCGCGTCCTCCGTCAGGGCGATGGCGCCGGGGCGGCCCGTCTCCCCGGGCTGCACGACCACGTACGGCGCCTGCAAGGGCACGAAATCCTCCCCGCCCGGGTGCATCACGACGAGCAAATCCTGGTGCCCGCCGTCCAGCACGTCCCGCACCTCGCCCAGCCGCGCGCCGTCTGCTCCCAGCACGGGAAGACCGCGCAACTCGTGGTAGTAGTAGCTCCCCTCCTCCAGCCCGGGCAGCTCGGCGTCGGCGGCATAGACGTTGAGGTCCCGCAGCGTCTCCGCCCCCTCCCGTGTCGTCACCCCGGCGAGGTGCAGGGCCACGCCGGGCGGCACGGACTCGGCGCGCCGTACCCGCAGCCAGCCCCGGCCCTCGACCCACACGCGCGGCAGGTCCAGCAGTTGCGCGGGGTCGCCCAGCACGTAGACCTTCACCCCGCCCTGAACGCCGTGCGGGGCCAGAAAGTACCCCAGGCGGGTGGTGTCTTCCGGCGCGGTCACGACTTGCGCGGCGCGTCGAGGTCCACGTTCACGCGCTCGCGGGGATCGCTCGCCGCGCGCACGAGGGTGCGGATGGCCTGGATCACGCGCCCCTGCCGCCCGATCAGCCGCCCCTCCTCGCCGGGCCCCACCCGCACGATCACGGTCGGCCCGCGTTTGGAGGCGCGCACCAGCGAGGGCTGGTCCACCACGCTCTGTGCCAGAAAGAGCGTCAATTCCACGGGGTCGGTCTTCATGGGGCGCATTGTAGGGGAGAGGTTGTGGGCTGTGGGCCGTAGGGTGTGGGAGAAGAGGGCTGCCCCCCCCACAACCCACGACCTACACCCCACAAGCCAAAAAAGAGGCCCCCGCAGGAGCCCCTTTCTCGTGTTCTTGGTCGCCTCAGCCGAGCTTGACGCCCTGCGACTTGAGCAGGCGGCGGGCGGTCTGGGTGGGCTGGGCGCCCTGGGAAAGCCAGTAGGCCGCGCGCTCGGCGTCGATCTTCAGGTAGGTCTCGGTCTTCTTGCGGGGGTCGTAGTGCCCCAGGCTCTCGATGTAGCCACCGTCGCGGGGACGGCGCACGTCCGCGACCACGATGCGGTAGTGGGGGTTGTGGGTGGAGCCGAAACGGGACAGGCGAATCTTGACCATGTTGGGAAGTACCTCTGGAGGCCGGGCCTCGGGTTGGGGGTGATGAGGGTTGTCTCCCGCCTAGGTCGCGGGGCTCATGCGCCCGCAGCAGCCAACCGGAAGCGCACCGAAGGAGAGTATCAGAGAGGAGGGGGGAGGGGCAAGGGGCGAGTGTAGCTGAGTAGGCCGCTGCTTGTCGCTTGGAAACGGAGGCGACTCTTTCCACAAAAGGCGCGCTGCAAGTCACACGCTCTCTGGCTTTAAAAATCCAGCATTGTCTGACATCTGGCAGTTTCGGCAGAAGACGTCTGGGACGTGCTTTTGGCCCCATCTGGGGGTCTAAACCCAAAAGAATTGCGTTCCAGACGCTATGTGCAGACCTTCTGTCCTCTATGTCCCACGAGCAGCACCTTGGGCTCACGCACAGTGCACAACGTGTCCCGGAGCATCGGCCTCGGCCGTTCGAACAAGGATCAACCTGAGACGCCTTGGTCCTCCAGCGGCGACAGCCACGCCAGAGCCTCGACCCGTTCAGCTTGAAACCAGCGCCTCGTAATCCGCGAACCGAGCCGCCCCGTCCTCCAGCGGAAGAGCAAGGCCCGCAGCAAGGTAGGAGATGGTGTGGTAGTGCCCGGTCAGCATGATGATCTCCAGGATTTGCTCACTGTTGTAGTGCGCTGACAGCTCGGCAAACTCCTCATCCGACAGAGTTGAGCGCTCGTGCAGCGCATCGACCACCCGGATCAGCGCGGCCTCGCTCGCCGACCACCTGGAAGGATCAGCAGGCACCCGCAGAGTCTCGGCGACGTCCTGGCGGCTCAACCCTGCTTTCTCGGCAAACACCATCACATGCACGCCCCACTCCCACTCGCAGCCGGTGCGAGCACAGGTTCGTTCGATGATGATCTCCCGTTCCCGGAGGGACAGAAGTCGGCCATCCAGCAACGAGCCCGCGCGGAACTTGGCCCAAGCCCGCTCGCTGCTCGCCATCGTCGTGAACAGGACGTACGGGGTCTGCTCGCCAAACATCTGCTTTACTTCTTCACCCGCCGGGGTCTCGTACGGCGGTTGTAACGGTGTGATCCTTGCCATGTTCATCCTCTCTGCTCCGGGTGCGGTAACGCTGGTGGTCGTCAAGAACGTAGGGAAGGCATGCTTGTATTTCAACTGATATCTTGCAGGTAGCTCTCAAGGGCGGGAAGTGCGTGCTCGAAGGCGTCGAGTGCTTTCAACTCCAAGTGGAGCGCTCGGCGACGCTTTTTGGGTACAAACGAGAACCGCCCGGTTCTTGCCAGCCTGCCCTCGATACCTAAACTGCAAGATGTCAGTTGTGCCTCATGTCAGAGGTGAAGCTGCTTTTGCCCCTCCCCCCTTGTGGGGGAGGTTGGGAGGGGGTGGACGGCGCAGCCGTCCCAGCGTACTTTCCCTTCCGTGAGGGTCTTTCTGAAACGTGCGCTCAAAACGGCGGCGCCACCGGCCTGCGACTCCCCCCGCTCACGCTGTTGACCTGAAAGGCCATTCGCCCCGGCCCGAAGATGGGGCTGCCGCCCACCGAGCCGAGGGGGGTGCCGCGTGCGACCCGTTCCCCTACGCCCACCCGCGCATCTTGCAGGCCGAAGTACGCGGTGACGGTGGGGCCGTGGTCGAGCAGGACGACCCAGCCCAGGCTGGCGTAGTAGGTCGTGGCGATCACGTTGCCGTCGAGGGCGGCGACGGCGGAGCTTCCGTCGGGGGCGCCGAGCACGACCCACTGCGCCCCGTTCGCGCCGTAGGGCTGGGTGACGCTGCCGCCGGGAAGGGGGAAGCCGACCGGGCCGCTGACGCTCGGCAGGGGCGCGAGTTGCCGCTCGACCTGCGCCGCCTCCTGCTGCACCCGATCCTGCCGCTGGCTGAGGGCGGCCTGCTCGCTGCGGAGCTGCGCTTCCCGCTGGCGCTGGGCGGCGAGGGCCGCTTCGCGTGCTGCCTGCGCTCTGGCCTCCGCCTGAGCGCGGGCGCGGGCCTCGGCCTCGGCGCGGGCGCGTTCGCGGGCGAGGCGGGCCTGCCGTTCCTGCTCGGCGCGCACCCGGGCCAGCCGCAACGCCTCCTGCCGGGCGCGTTCCTGGGCCTCGCGGATGCGGCGCAACTCGGCCTCGCGGCGTTGGCGCTCCTCCTCCAGGCGGCGGCGGCGCTCGGCCTCCAGGCGGGCGCGTTCCTTGACCACGGCCCCGACGAGCTGGTCGATGGTCCGGGCGGTGAGGGCCTGCTCCGCCTGCGTCTGCACGGCGAGGGCACGCTGGCCCTGCTCGCTGCGGCGCAAGGTGGCGAGGAGGGTCTGCTGCTCGGCGCGGCGGTCGCGCAGGTCCTCCAGGCGGGCGAGGCGTTCGGTCTGGAGGCTCCGGAGGGTCGCCGTCTGCTGCCGCTGCTGCGTCTGCTGTGCGGCGAGGGTCCGCACCGCCCCCCGCAGCGTCTCGATGACCTCGATGTCGTGCTGCCCGGCGAGGTTGGCGTACCGCAGCCGGATCAGGAGGTCCGAGAGGTTGGCCGACTGCGAGAGGAGCTGGAGATACCGCCCGCTGCGTTCGCGGTAGAGGGCCCCCAGCAGGGCGCGCACGTCCCCCTGGAGCCGGACCACCCGTTTCTCGGTGAGGTCACGCTGGGCCGTCGTGTCGTCCAGTTGCCGCTGGGCCAGGGCCACCCGCGCCGCCAGGGTCGCCGCCTGATTCTCCAGGTCGGCGACGTTCCCGGCGAGCGTGTCGAGCCGGGTCAGGGTCTGCCGCTGCTGCGCCGTCAGGTTCTGGATGTTCGCGCGCAGGCGTTCGAGTTCCTGTCGTTGTCCAGCGCCGAGCCGCCGCTGCTCCTGCAACTGGCGCTGCAAGTTCTCCAGCCGCTCGCTGGTCGTCTGCGCGCCCGCGAGGAGCGCCGCTGAGAGCAGGGCGGGCAGGGCCCAGCGCGGTCTCATTCGAGTTCCCGCAGGTAGCGGCGGGACGCGAAGAGGCTGCCGAACAGGCCGATCACGACGCCGAGCCCCCCCACCGCCCCCAGGATCGGCAGCAGCGTGGGCAGGTCGCGCACCACCGGGAACACGGGCGCGAAGAGCCCCACCCGCTCCGCGAGTTCGAGGTACGTCGGCGTCAGCAGCGCCAGGGCGAGCGCCGCCGCCGTCACGCCCAGGATCAGCCCCTCGATGACGTGCGGCATCCGGATAAAGCCCCGCGTGGCCCCGAGCAACCGCATCACGCTGATCTCCTGGCGCCGCGCGTACATGGCGACCCGCACGGCGTTGAGGATGTTGAAGAGGGTCCCGAGCAGGAGGAGCCCCACGAGCGCGTACCCGGCCCCGCGCACGGCGGTCAGCGTCCGCACCGTCTGGTCCACGTACCCGGCGCCGTACTCCACGTCCTCCACCCCGGCGAGGGTCCCCACCGCCCGGGCGACGGCGCGCGAGTCCTCCACCCGCGACACCCGCATCCGCAGCGTGTCGGGAAAGGGGTTCCCGGCGAGTTCGGCGGCGTCCCGCGCGTAGGGGTAGTCGCGCGTCATCTCGTTGAGCACCTGCTCGCTCGTCACCAGCGTCGCCTCGCGCACCTGGGGCAGCGCCCGCACCTGGGTCAGGAGCAGCGGCCCGTCTGCCCCCTCCCGCAGAAAGGCCGCCACCTCCACCTGCGATTCGAGCTGAGAGAGCGTGCGGTTCACGTTCAGCGTGAGGAGCAGCACGAAGCCCAGCATCAGCAGCGTGAGGGTCATCGTCATCAGCGTGGCGAAGGTGGCCGTGAGGTTCCCGCGCATGGCGAGGAGGGCCTGTCGGAGGTGGTAGCTCACGCCCCCGTCCTCACAGCGCGTACCCCCCGTAGGGATCGTCCCGCACCAGCTTGCCCTTGCGCAGGGTCAGGGTGCGGTGGCGGAAGGTCTCCACCAGCTCGCGGGCGTGCGTGGCGACGATGACGGTGGTGCCCCGCAGATTGACGTTCTGGAGGACCTTGAGGACCTCGCGCCCGTTCTCGGGGTCGAGGTTGCCGGTGGGCTCGTCGGCCAGCAGCAGGGGCGGGTCGCTGACGATGGCGCGGGCGATGGCGACGCGCTGCTGCTCGCCCTGGGAGAGCTGGACGGGGAGGGCGTGCTTCTTGTGCTCCAGGCCCACGGTCCGCAGGGCCGCGTTGACCCGGGGCGCCCAATCGCGCTGCGGCACGCCCGTCACGCGCAGGGTAAAGGCCACGTTGTCCTGGGTGTTGAGGTGCTCCAGCAGCAGGTTTTCCTGGAAGACGGTGCCGATGCGGCGGCGCAGCAGGGCGGTGCGGCGGCCCCGGTAGCGCGCCAGCGGCTCGCCGACGACCCGGATTTCGCCCCGGGTGGGCAGGGCGCGCTTGAGCACCAGATTCATGAAGCTGCTCTTGCCCGCCCCCGAGTGCCCGACGAGGTACACGAATTCGCCCTTGCCCACCGACAGGCTCAGGTCGTCGAGCGCGAGGGTGCGGGTGACGGGATACTCCAGCGTCACGTGGCGGAACTCGATCATGCGCGCCTCCGGGCGGGGACGGCGCGGCGGCGCGGGGGGAAGGGTCGCGTCATGCTCGCGGCCCAGGATAGCCCACCGTCTTCAGGAAACCGTGAAGGGCGCCTCATGACGGCGGGCCCCGGGTGGGGTCTCAGGCTGGTAACAGGGGACTCAAACGGTCTTCACCCGCCCACCCTATTCTGACCCCGTGAACCGCAAACGCATGACGCTCGTGGCCGGGGCCCTCGCCGCGACCGCCGCCGTGGGGTACGCCCAGCTCGGCGGCTACACCGAATCGGAACTGACGAAATCCAAGACCGGCCAGGCGCTCCTTCAGGTGCTCGGCGGCCTCGACCGCTTCTACCTCTACCCGGTGGACGACGAGAAGGTGCTGCGCGGCGCGATCAACGGGGCGCTCGGCAGCCTCGGCGACGAGTTCACGTACTACTCCGAGCCCGCCGACAACGCCATCGACGCCCAGAACCTCGCCGGGGAGTTCTACGGCATCGGCGTGACCCTGGTGGGCGCCAACCCCGACGGCACGGGCGGCAAGGTGGACAACGTGTTCAAGGGCGGCGCCGCCGCGAACGCCGGGGTGCAGATCGGCGACGTGTTCGTGAAGATCGGCGACACCGAGGTCCTGACGAGCAAGCTCAACGAGATCGTGCGGCTCGTGCGCGGTCAGCGGGGCACGACCGTCAACGTGACCTTCGCGCGGGGCGGCAAGCCCTACACGGTGAGGATGGAGCGCCAGCCCGTGACGGTCGTCAGCGTGGAGCAGACGGTGTTGCCGGGGGGCGTCGGCTACATCGCCCTGAACACCTTTTACAACGAGAAGGCGAGCGAGCAGTTCCGCGCGGCGGTGGCCGACATGAAAAAGCGGAACGTGCAAAAGCTGATCCTCGACCTGCGCGACAACGGCGGCGGGCTGCTGGGCGCGGGCACCGACGTGGCCGACCAGTTCCTGGGCAAGGGCACCATCGTCAGCCTGCGCGACCGCAGCGGCCGCACCGAGGTCTACGACCCGGCCACCACGAGTGCGAGCGACTATGCGGGGAGGCTCGTCGTCCTCGTGAACAAGAACAGCGCCTCGGCGAGCGAGGTCGTCGCGGGGGCCCTCCAGGACATGAAGCGCGCGACCGTCGTCGGCGAGCAGACCTTCGGCAAGGGCGTGGCGCAGCTTCCCTTCGAGACGGCCGACGGCGGCAAGGTCGCCATCGTCAACAGCGAGTGGCTGACCCCGGCGGGGCGCCAGATTCACAAGAAGGGCATCACCCCGGATGTGGTCGTGACCGACACCCGCTACACCACGCCCCTGAACTTCAGCGGCAGCGGCCTCACGGCGAATGCCAAGCTCACCTTGACCGTGGATGGCAAGCCCGTGACCGTCACCGCCGACAAGGACGGCAAGTTCACCTACACCGCCGAAGTCAAGCGCCCCACCCGCTCGACCACCCAGGGCGAGGCCGTGGTGGACACGCAGGGCGACGCGATCCTGAAAAAGGCTGTGGAACTGCTGCGGTAAGCGGTCAGCCGTCAGCTTTCAGCAGTCAGCAGGGCGCCCTGGGGGAGTGGGGCGCCCTCGCTGCTTTTGGCCGACCGCTGATGGCTAAAAGCTTCCCTCAGTCCCACTCCCACTTCCGCCAGTCGCTGGGTCTCGCCTCGCGGCTGGCCGTCTTCCTGGCCTTCGCGGCGTCGGGGGCCGGATACCAGGGGTAGGTGGCGGCCAGGGCGGCGTGCAGCCGCTCCATCAGTAGGGCGCGCAGGGTCGCTTCCTCCGCTGCCGTGACCTTGCCGATCTCGCCGATCAGGTGGGTCAGGGTGGCCTCCAGCCCGGAAAGGTAAGGATCGCGGGCGAGGCGGACGGCCCCCTTGCGCAGCGGCTCGGGGTGGATGGCGGGGGTGTAGGTCTCGGCGGCGGCGCGGAGGAGGGCGTCGCGTTCGGCCTGCCGGACCTCCCTGCGGCGCTCGGCCCGTTCGCGGGCGTCGGCAGCGCGGGCCTGGGCGACGAGGAAGTTCTCGTCCCGCTCGGCCTCCACCACGCGCTCCTCGCGGTAGAGCTTGACGGGGGGGAGACGGCGGCGGCCCATCTTGAGGCCATTCTCGCGCTTGGCGTCGTGTTCGCCGAGGAACTTCTCGATCAATCGCGGCGTCCACCCCCGCTCCTTGAGGTCCTGGGTCGCCAGGAAGCCGGGCGGGTTGAGGGGCGGCGGGCCCTTGGGCCTGGGCGACTTGGACGGGCGCGGGCTCATGGCCGGGACGGGGGAGACAGGTGGGGGGGCCCTCACCCCCCTACCCTACCGCCCCGCGCCCGCCTCCCACTCGTCCCGCAACAGGTCGAGGCGCACGCTGTCAAAGCGCCTCCCGTTCACGACCCTCGCCCCCCGCACCCGCATACACTCCCGGAAGCCCACCCGCCGCGCGGCCCGGATCATGCGCTCGTTGCCGCCCCAGGTCGTGACGGTGACGACGTGCGCGTCCGTCCAGATGAAGGTGTCGGCCACCCAGCGGCCCAGGGCCCGCGTGCCCACCCCGCCGCCCCAGTGCCGGGGGTCGTAGATCAGGATGCCGAGGTCCCACCAGCCGCCGCCCTCCGGGGGCTCCTCCGAGCGGTTGACCATGCCCACGCACTCGCCCCCCACGTCGATCACCTGCTCGTCGGGGTCGGGCGGGCTCCCCGCGAGGTGGGCGACGTAGGCCTGCATGGTCTGCGTCGTGGTGTCGGCGTGGAAGTAGGGCGCGTCCCAGCGGCGCCACTCGGCCCCCGGGTCGGTCAGCCAGCGGGTGAGGACGGGCATGTCCCGGGATTGGCGGTCGCGCAGGGTGACGTGGGGGGGGTCGGACGACATCGGGCCTACCATGCCACAGTTTGGGCCGCAGTCCGGGCCTGCGCGGTCGGCTCGCCTGACCTGGGCTCCCGTGGACGCGGCCCGAGTGCGTGGCGGCTCGGAAAGCGTCAGCCGCAGCGGAAGGGAATGGGAACCGGCCCGCAGCAGCACAGCCCCCGCACGCGCGGCCCGTTCGTCCCGAGGGCGAGGGGTGAGCCCGAGTGCAGGGCGCGGTGGGCCGCCCGGCACTCCCCGAAGCGGGCGGCGACGCGGGCGCGGCCCCCGATCACCCCGTCCTCGCGCACGATGCGGGCCACCGCCGCCGAGCACGACTCGCCGCCGTGGAGTGCGGCGTGCGCGCAGCGAAAGCCCTTGCGGGGCGAGAGCCGCCGCCGGTAGAGGCCGATGCCGAGCAGGGTGAGCCGGTCGAGCGGGGTCATGCCCCACCGTAACGGGTGCGCGGCGGCGCAGGGGAGTGCGTCAACCGACGGTGAAGCCGGGAGGCGCCCGGGCTCAGGTCAGCTCCAGGACGAGGTGCCGGTAGCGCCCCCCCGCGACCACCCGTTCCCCCGCCGCCCGGTAGCCGTGCCGCTCGTAGAGGCGGGCGGCCGGATTCGCCTCCCCGGCGAGCAGCCCCACGCGCGACAGGCCCAGCTCGCGCGCCCGCGCCGCCACCGCGCCGAGCAGCCGCCCTCCCACGCCCTGCCCGCGCGCCTCCTCGACCACCGCCAGCGTGTCGAGGTACAGCTCGCCCGGCGTGGCCTCGGGGTCGATGCGGTCCGGGAGGCCCAGGGCCCGCAGCCGCTCGCGGAAGGGGGCGTCGAGCGCCTGCGCCTCCGAGCCGGGGTAGGCCACCGCCAGCCCCAGCGGCCTCCCCGGGCCCTCGGCGATCAGGGTGTGCGTGTGGCTCAGGCGGTTGTCCCGCAGCGGGAAGAAGCCCAGCAGCACCCGCGCCGCCCCGGTGTCCGACTCCGCTCCGGTGAGGGCGAGCCCGATCCTCCCGATGGTCGCCTGCATGAGCGGCACGGCAAAGGCCGCGTCGAAGGGGCGGGCGGGGCGGATCTGGAGGGGGGCGGTCATGCCCGGACAGCCTGACACGCCCGAACGGCGCGGGGGAGGCCGAACGGTAAAGGCCCGCTCATCGTGCCCGGTCGGCAGGACCATCCGGCGAGCTTACGGTGCAGCCATGCCCCTGAAACCGGACCTGCCCCTTCCCGAATCCGAGACGCGCCGCGTGGGCTTTGCCATCGTCGGCCTCGGGCAACTCAGCGTGGAGGAACTTATCCCCGCCGCGCGCACGAGCGAGCACGCGAGCGTGGCCGCCCTCGTTACCGACGACGAGGAGAAGGGCCGCGCCTACGCCCGGGCGCTCGACCTCACCGAAGAGGACGTGTACACCTACGAACGCTTCGAGGACCTGGGGGGCCGCGAGGACGTGGAGGCCGTCTACATCGTCTTGCCCAACAGCCTGCACCGGGACTTCACCGAGCGGGCCGCGCGGATGGGCAAGCACGTCCTGTGCGAGAAGCCGCTCTCGGTGAACGCGGAGGAGGCGCAGGCGATGGTGGACGCCTGCAAGAAGGCGAACGTGCTGCTGATGACCGCCTACCGCTGCCAGTACACGCCCCAGCACTGGGCCGCCCGCGAGGCCGTGCAGGGGGGCAGGCTCGGCGAGGTCAAGCTCCTCGATAGCGTCCACGGGCAGTCGGAGGACGACCCGGAGGCGTGGCGCATGAGGATGGCCCTGGCGGGTGGCGGTCCCCTCCCCGACGTGGGCATCTACAGCCTGAACACCGTGCGCTTCGTCCTCGGCACCGAGCCCGAGTGGGTCTTTGCCACCCTGCACCGGCCGGAAGACGACGAGCGCTTCCGGGAGGTCGAGGAGTCGGTGAGCTTCATGCTGGGCTTCCCGGGCGGCATCGTCGCCAACTGCCTGACGAGCTACGGCATCCACAAGACGGCCACCCTGCGCGTCCTCGGCGAGGAGGGCACCGTGCTGATGGACCCCGCCTTCACCTACCAGGGCCTGAGCCTGACCATCTCCGACCAGAAGGGGGACTTCCAACCCAAGCTCCCCGACGAGGACCAGTTCGGCCTGGAGTTCGACCACTTCGCCCAGCGGGTGCGCGACGGCAGGGCGCCGTGGACCCCCGGCGAGGAGGGCGTGCAAGACCACCGCATCATGGACGCGATCTACGAGAGCGCCCGCACGGGACAGGTCGTGCGCCTGACGCCCGTCCAGGGCCGCGACGTCTTCCGGGGCGAGAAGCCCGGGGCGGCGGGCCAATAGACGTGACGGGTGGGGTGGACGTGCTGTGGCGCGGCCTCGACCCGCGCGGGGAGAGCCTGGAACACCTGCGGCTCGAGTCCGCGCGGGCACGTGGCACGGTCGTCGCGCGAACGGGCGGCGTGCTGTTCACCCTGGGCTACGTGGTGGAGATCGACCCGGAGGGATATCCCCGCCTGACGACCCTGCGGGTGGTGGACGGCCCCACCCTCCAGTTGCGCCGGGCCTGGGACGGCGGCTGGAGCGACGCCCACGGGCGGCCTCTCCCCGAGCTGACGGGCTGCACCGACATCGACATCCAGGCCACCCCCTTCACGAACACCCTGCCCCTGCGCCGCCTGAACCTGCCCCTAGGGGCGGGGGCCGTGGTTCTCGCCGCGTGGGTGGGCGTGCCCGAGCTGGGGGTGCGGGCCGTCCGGCAACGCTATACCCGGCTGGGTGACCACACGTACCGCTACGAGAATCTGGAAAGCGGCTACGCGGCGGAGCTCACCGTGGACGCGGCGGGGCTCGTCACCCTCTATCCGGGGGCGTTCGAGCGAGTGCAGCCGGGGGCCCAGTCTTAAGGGGAGCGCAAGCCGCCCCTCCCCGCGAACCGGCGTCATTCCCTACAGCCGCGGTTTCCCCTTCCCGCCAGAATGCCCGCCATGCTGTTCGGAGAGGGAGACGTGTGCATCGTGGGGGGCGGCCCGGCGGGGATGATCCTGGCCCTGCTCCTCGCGCGCCAGGGCATCGCCGTGACGGTGTTGGAGGCGGCCCGCGACTTCGAGCGTTCCTTCCGGGGCGATACCCTCCACCCCGCGATCATGGAACTCCTCGAGGGGCTCGGCCTCGCCGAGCCCCTGTTGCGTCTGGCGCATACCCGCGCCCACCGCGCCCGCTTCATCACGCCCGCGCGCACCCAGGTCATCGCCGACTTCTCGTGCCTGCGCACGCCCTATCCCTACCTCACCGTGATGGCCCAGGCCCGCTTCCTGACCTTCCTCGCCGGGGAATTGGGACGGTATGGGCACGCCCGGGTCGTCATGGGCGCCCGGGTCGAGGGCCTGCTGGAGGAAGGTGGCCGGGTGACGGGCGTGCGCTACCGGCAGGGCGGCACCCTGCACGACCTCCCCGCGCGGCTCACGATGGGGGCGGACGGGCGGTTTTCCAAGGTGCGCTCGCTTTCGGGTCTGACCCTGCGGCGCCTCTCACCGGGTCAGGACGTGCTGTGGTTCGCCCTGCCCCGGCGTGAGGACGACCCCGGCGGCAGCATCGACCTGCACCTCGGCGGCCCTCACTGCATCGTCACCACCGACCACGGCGAACGCTGGCAGGTGGGGTACTCCATCCGCAAGGACAGTTACGGGCAGGCGCGGGAACACGGCGTGGGTCCCATCCGGCAAGCCGTGGCCGAGACGATCCCCTGGCTGGCCGACCGGGTGGGGCTGCTGACCGAGTGGACCCAGTTGCACCTCCTCGCGGTCGAGGTGGCGCGGGTACGGCGCTGGTGGCGGCCCGGCCTGCTCCTGATTGGGGACGCCGCGCACCCCATTTCCCCCATCGGCGGCATGGGCATCAACATGGCCGTGCAGGACGCAGTGGCGGCGGCCAACGTGCTCTCGGGTCCCCTGCGCTCGGGGTGGGTGCGGCCCCGGCACCTCGCGCGGGTGCAGCGGGAGCGCGCGTGGCAGATCGCCGTGCTTCAGGGGCAGCAGGTTATCCAGGAGCGCGAGGTGGTGGGGATTCACACGGGGGCCCAGCTCCACGTTCCCACCACCCTGATCCGGGTGCTGCACGGGCTGCCCGGCCTGCGCCGCCTGCCCGGGTACGTCACGGCGTATGGGCTGAAGCCGGTGCGGCTGCACCCAAGGTGGGCGGTGGAGCGGGTGTGACCTGCCTACACTACGTTCCTCTTCAGCCACGCCTCGAACTTCGACGCGACCGAATGCGTGGCGCGGCCCGAACTCGATGAGGAAAGTTTCTGTCCTCGCCTGCCGCACTCTTAGCCGATCTTTCACGGGTTCAGACGTTGGAGCTTTGCCCATTCCCCTTGAGGGGGGAGGCCGGGTGGGGGTGAACCGTCGCGGCGTGAAGGAGCCCGTGGACGGGGGAAGGCATTTTCCAGGCGTCGGCGCCGGTCACACGCCCCCTCACCCCGGCCCTCTCCCACGAGGGGAGAAGGAGACCACGATTACCCCGCCCCAAAGCTGAACCCCTCTCCTTGGGCGTCCACCGTCACCGCGCCCCCGTCCTTCAGCCGCCCGAACAGCAGCTCGTCGGCGAGCGGACGCTTCACCCGCTCCTCGATCATGCGGGCAAGCGGTCGAGCGCCCATCTGCGGGTCGTAGCCGAGCTTGGCGAGCAGAGCGCGGGCGGCGGGCGTGACCGTCAGCACGACGCCGCGCTCGCCCAGTTGCGCCTCCAATTGGCGCAGGAACTTGTCCACCACGCTCGCCATGACCTCGGGCGCGAGGGGGCGGAAGTGGATCACCGCGTCGAGGCGGTTGCGGAATTCGGGGGTGAAGGTGCGCCTCACCGCCTCGGCCTCCTCGCCCGCGCGGCCCTCCCGCGAGAAGCCGAGGGCGGGGCGCGAGGCGTCGGCGGCCCCGGCGTTCGTCGTGAAAATCAGGATCAGGCCGCGACCGTCCACCTTCTTGCCGGTGTGGTCGGTGAGGGTGCCGTGGTCCATCAGTTGCAGGAAGAGGTTGTACACGTCCGGGTGCGCCTTCTCGATCTCGTCGAGGAGGACGACCGCGTGCGGGTTCTTCGCCACCACGTCGGTGAGCAGCCCGCCCTGGTCGAAGCCCACGTAGCCGGGAGGGGCGCCGATCAGCCGCGCGACGGTGTGCGCCTCCTGGTACTCGCTCATGTCGAAGCGGGCGAGGTGGATGCCGAGCCTGTCGGCGAGCGCGCGGGCGAGTTCGGTCTTGCCCACCCCGGTCGGCCCGGCGAAGAGGAAGGCCCCCTGCGGCTTCTGGGGGTCGCGCAGCCCAGCCCGCGCCAGCTTGACCGCGCTGGCGACTGCGTTCACGGCGGCGCCTTGCCCGAAGACCCGCGCCCCCAGGTCCGCCTCCAGCGTGGCGAGGGAGCCGACCTCCTCGGCCTTCACGGCGCCGACGGGCACGCGGGCCATACGGGCGACCGTCGCCTCGATGTCTCCCTCGGTGATCTCGCCGCCCTGGCCGGTGGAGGAGCGCGCCGCCCCCGCCTCGTCCAAGACGTCGATGGCCTTGTCGGGCAGGAAGCGGTCGCGCAGGTGGCGGGCGGAGAGGCGCACGGCGGCGTCAAGCGCCCCCTCCGTGTACGTGACCCCGTGGTGGGAGGCATACCCGGGTGCCAATCCCCGCAGGATGGCGAGGGCGTCTTCCTCGGACGGCTCGGGCACCTCGACGGTCTGGAAGCGGCGCCACAGGGCGCGGTCTTTCTCCAGGTAGCGGACCTCGCCCGGCGTCGTCGCTCCCAGCACCCGCAGCCGTCCCCGCGCAAGGGCGGGCTTGAGGAGGTTCGCCGCGTCCACGCTGCCCCCCTCGGTCGCCCCGGCGCCGACCAGCGTATGCAGCTCGTCGATGAAGAGGACCGCGTTCTGCCCGTCGAGTGCGGCGAGGACGGCCTTGAGCCGCTGCTCGAAGTCGCCCCGGTAGCGCGTTCCGGCGAGCAGGGCGCCGAGGTCGAGGGCGTAGACGGAGGCGTCCTTCAGGAAGCCCGGCGCCCTCCCGTCCGCGACCCGCTGCGCCAGCCCCTCGGCGAGGGCGGTCTTGCCTACGCCCGGCTCGCCCACGAGGACGGGGTTGTTCTTCACCCGGCGGGCGAGGATATGGACGGTGCGCTCCAGCTCTCCTTCGCGCCCGATCACCGGGTCGAACTCCCCGGCCCGCGCCCCGGCGGTGAGGTCGGTCGCGTAGGCTTCGAGGGGGTTCTGGGCGGTCTCCGTGGTCTCAGGGCTCGGCTCGCCGTCCACGCCCGCCGTGTGCCGCTCGCGCTCTCGGCCCGCCACCCTCGCCGTGCCGTGGGAGACGTAGCCCAGCACGTCGAGCCGGGTGACGCCCTGCGCCTCCAGGGCCGCGCGGGCGGGCGAGTCCTCCTCTTCGAGCAGTTCGACGAGGACCCGCGCGCCGTCCGCCGTCTGGTTCCCCTTGCCGCTGGCGTGGAGTTGCAGCACGGCGCCCTGCACGACCCGGTGCACGCCCAGGGTGAAGTCCGGCTCGGCCCCGGGAACGGCCTCGTACTCGGCGAGCACGTCCTCCAGCTCGCCCCGCAGCCGTTCGACATCCGCCCCGACGGCGATCAAAGCCTCGCGCGCCTCCGGGTCGTGCGTCAGGGCCAGGAGGAGATGTTCGAGGGTGACGTATTCGTGCCCGGCCTCGCGGGCGTAGTCGGCGGCGCGGCCGATGGTGACTTGCAGGTGGTCTCCGATCATTCCCGTCTCCTCACTCGCCCGGCTCCGGCTCGGCGACGGTCATCAGGGGGTGCCCCTCGCGCCGCGCGTGGGCGGTGACCTGGGCGACCTTCGTCTCGGCCACGTCGCGGGTGTAGACGCCCGCCACCCCCTGTCCCTTGTGGTGGACGGCGAGCATGATGAGTTCGGCCTCCGGCCCCGACTTGCGGAAGTAGCGCGTCAGCACCCGCACCACGAACTCCATCGGCGTGTAGTCGTCGTTGAGCAGCAGCACGCGGTAGAGCCGGGGCCGCTGCGTCTGGTTCTGCGTCTCGGTGCGTTCCAGCGTCCCCGTGCGCCCACCCGTCTCGTTGTCGCGGCGCGTCATGGGGGGAGTCTACCCGCGTGCCGGGAAGGGGGGCGCGGTGAACGTCACGGTCGGGCGAACGGGGGAACGAAAAGGAACCCCCCGCGAAAGGAGGTTCCTGAGCGGGGTCGCCGAGCCCTCAGAGGTTGCGCTTGGCGTCCTGCACGGCGTTCTTGGCGTCGGATTTCACGTCCTGGGCCGTGTTCTTCAGGTCCTTCTTCACGTCCTGGGCCGCGTTCTGCGCCTTGTTCGCCGCGCTCTGAGCGCCCGCCTTGGCGTCCTGCGCCGCGTCCTTGACCTCGACCGTCGCGCCACTCACGGCGGCCTGGGCGTCGCTCTTGGCCTGCTGGGCGGAGGAGGGAACGGTGGCGCCGCTCTGCTCACCCATCCTCAGGTCCTGCGTGACCTGCTGGAGGTGGCCCGCATTGCCTTGGGCCGCGTCCTTCACGTCCGCCCCTGCCTGCCGGGCTCCCTGCTGCACGTCCGACTTCACGTCCCGCGCGGTGGCCTTGGCCTCCTGCGCGAGGTCCTGGGCCTTGTCCCTGGCCTGGCCCGCGCCCTGCCGCACGTCGTCTTTGGCGTTCTGGGCGGCGGCCTTCACGTCGGAGGCGACGTCCTGCGCCTTGCTCCGGGCCTGCTCGGCGGCCTGCCGGGCGGCGTCACTGGCGTCTCCGGCGGCGTCTTTCACCTCGCCCTTCACGTCCTTCGCCTCGCGCCCGGCGGTGGCGGCCACGTCGCCCGCCGCGTCCTTCGCCTCACCCGCCACCTGGGCCACGGCGGCCTTCACGTCGTCGGCGACCTGCTTCGCGCGGTCCACCCCGGCCTCGGCTCCGCCCGAGGCGGCGGCCTGCTGGACCTCGCCCGCCTTCTCGGCGATCACCTGACCGGCGCTCACGGCGGCGCCTTTCGTCTTCTCCCAGCCCTGGGCCACGCTCTCGCCCACGTTCTCGGCGGCGTCCTTGAGGCCCAGCTCGCCGAGCTTCTGGTCGAGGGCCCGGCGGTTTTGCTCCCGGCTGAGGTAATAGGCCCCCGCGCCGATCAGCGCACCCAGCAACAGGAGGCGTTTGAGGGGAAAGTGGCGTTCATGAGTATCGGACATGGAAGTCAGCCTAGTCCCCCCCGTCCGGGGGCGGATGAGGTCCGGTTCAGGCCGGATTCACGGCCCTTTCGCCGCCTCGGGGAGCCCCAGCCGCCCGGCCAGCCCGTCGGCGAGCAGCCACTCCTCGGGCTCCTGGGCGTCCTGCACCCGCACGAGGACGCACCCCCGGTCGAGGTAGAAGGCGACGATCTTGGCCCACGCCTCCTCCTCGTCCCCGGCCTCCTCCTCGATATCCAAGAGGGTTCCCCACACGTCGCCCTCCACCTCCGCGCTGCGCAGGGCCTCCGCGTGGCCGCTGAGCACGTAGGCGTCCACCGCCTCCTCGGGGGGGTACCCGGTCCCCGGCACGCGGCGCTGGAGCTGGTCGTCCCGTTCGTACAGGCCCGCCAGAAAGGTCTCCCACTGCGCCTGCGTCAGTTCTATCGTCTGCCCCCCGCCCGTCTCGCCGCTCATGGGGGGCAGTGTACGGCGCGCCCCCCGGGGAAGAAGACGGGTCTTGGCCGAAACTTCACGCCCTGGAAGGCATCCGGGGTGCCCAGCCCCTACACTGGGGCCAGTATGCCGAGCCTCTCCCCCAAGACCCTGCGGGGCGCCCTGGTCCTCCTCGCCACCCTCGCCCTGTGCCTCGCCGCCCTGATCCTGCTGAGCCATGCGGGCGCGCAGTCGGGCGGGGGCTTCGGGGGCAGCGCGGGCGGCGGGGGAGGCTCGGCGGGGGGCGGGTACAGCGGCGGGGGGGGAGGCTACTCCGGCGGCTTCCCGGGCGGCGGCTACAGCAGCGGGCCCGTGATCGTCGGGGGCGGCGGCCCGGTCATCGTCGGTGGGGGAGGGTACGGCTACGGGGGCGGGGGCTTCGGGCTGATCGGCCTGCTCCTCTTCGGGCTGGTGGTCTTCTCGGTGGTGGGCTTCATGCGCCGCAGTCTGGGTGGGGGCGGGGCGCAGACCCTGGGCGGCGGGGGCCTGGGCAGCCTCAGCGGCACCGCGCAGGCCGTGTCCGTGCAGATCCTGATGGCCGAGGGCGACGAGGTGAAGCGCTCCTTGCAACGCGTCGCCCAGAGCGGCGACCCTGACACGAACGAGGGTCTCGCCCGGATGCTTCAGGAGGCCGCCCTGGTGGCCCTGCGCCACCCCGAGCGCTGGGTGTACGGCAACGTCGAGCGCGCCCAGGGCTCCGCGAGCGCCGCCGACAGTCAGGTGGGCGCCTGGGCGACCGAGGCCCGCGCCGCCTTCACCGAGCAGACCACCAGCAACTACCAGAACCGGGACGTGAACACCGGCTTCGAGCAGCGGGGCGACTACACCTTCCAGGGCGAGGGCACCGACCTCTACCTCGCCGTCACCATCGCGGTGGCCGCGCACGCCCTCGCCTCGCTGCCGCCCGCCGGAGTCACGACCGCTGCCGAGGCCCGCGCCGCCCTGGGTGCGATCAGCTCGGTCAGCCCCGGCGACCTGATCCGCGCCGAGGTCGTCTGGAGCCCCGACGCGCCCGGCGAGTTCCTCAGCGAGGACGAGGCGATCTTGAAGTACCCGAAGCTCACGAAGCTGTGAGTGGGAGGCGGGGTCAGCGTTGTCTTTCTCGGCCTTTTTCCCGCCTCATCGCGTCTCGGGGCCGGGGTTCGGGAGGGTCGAGGCGAACCACGCGCCGGGTGTCCGCCCCCGGGTGAGCAGCGCGCGCAGAGGTGAGGGCTCGAGCTGTCGGGCGTCCAGTTGGTCGAGGAAGACCCACTCGAAAGTCAGGTGCGCCTCCCGTGCCCTCACGGCCTGACGACGGCTGAGTCCCTCGCAGGTCGCGGCAAAGAGATGGTTGATCTCGTGGTGGACACCTCCGTCTTTATCCCGCCATTCATGCTCCACGACACCGAGAAAGGCCCCGACCGAGAAACCGAGCCCCGTCTCCTCGAACAGTTCCCGCGTCAGACACCGCGCCAGCCCCTCCCCAGCCTCGAGGTGCCCACCGGGCAGGAAAGTGTTGGTATGACCGCTTGCCTGGGCGAGGAGGATATGCCCGTCCTGCTCGATGACGGCGCGTGCGAGGAGATGTGTTCGGGGGAAGGACATGCCCACACGGTAGCTCCGGAGTCTGCTTCCCGCCCCCGTAACGCCCCACCCGGTTTTTCCGCCTCCCACCCGCGATCATCCTCCCCGATGTCCCGCCGCCGTCCCGAGTCCAACTGGCCTCCGCCGCCCGCCGAGCCCGAGCGCTGCGGCCTGTGCGGACGCGAGACTCCCGTCCTCACCGAACACCACCTCGTTCCCAAGTCGCAGGGGCGGCGACAGGGGGTCAAGATTCACGAGTTGCCCACCGTGCCCCTGTGCCCGGCCTGCCACAAGTTCCTCCACCGCACCTTCACGAACGCCGAGCTGGCGGGCGAGTACAACAGCGTGGACGCGCTCCTCGCCCACGAGGACGTGCAAAGGTTCGTCGCGTGGGTTCGCAAGCAGCCCGCGACGAAGGGAGTGCGGGTGCGGTAGTCAGGGGGAGCGGTCCTGCCAGCTCGGGAGGGCGGCGATCCGTCCCGCCACGTCCTCCACGAAGCGCGCCGTCTGTGCGAAGTGGTCCTGGTCGGGTGTCTGGAGCCCGCCTCCGTACCACCAATCCAGCGCCCAGCCGATCAGCGAACTCCACTCCGGCAGCCGTTCCTGGGCCCACAGCCCCGCCCGCCGCTTGGAAAGCTGTTCGCCGTGGGTGGTCGTGTAGAGCGCGCGGCACAGGGTTAGGACGGCGTACGCCTGCCCGCCGGGGTGGTGCATCTCCGTCACCCACCCGGGCCAGGCGCCGACGTGTCCCCGGATGCCCGCCACGAACTCCGCCCGCGTGATCTCGGGGATGACCTCCCCCGGCGGCGGGCCAAACAGCGTGACTCCGCTTTGCCGGGCCAGGTACCAGTTCACGAGGTAATGCGGCCCGGCGTTGAGGAGGTGCAGCGGCTCTCCTGGGCTAATCCGGATCATCACGCCGGGCTCGGTCCGGAAGGTCCGCAGGGCGGCGAGCGGCAGGTAATCGACCTCGATGCGGTCGTTCCAGGCGGGGAAATCCTCTACGAGACGCGCGTGCATCCGGTTCAGCTCCTCCACGTCCTCCTCACCGACCTCCGAGGAGAGGACCGCGAGCAGGTCCACGTCGCTGCGCTCGGGGTCGAAGTCGCCCGCCACGAGCGAGCCGTAGAGGTACAGGCCGACGAGACGGTCACCCAGAGCGTGCCGAATATCCGCGCCCAGGCGGTCCAGCAACGCGCCGACCTCGGCGTTCGGCGGGGAGAGCATGTCCAGAGCTTAGCTGGAAAGGTCGCGGCGCTCACCCTTCCGGCCGCGGCCCTTGGTCTTTCCCTTATGTTGGGGGCGTGAACGGGGGGCGAAAGGTGTTGCTGTACGGCTTGGGGCGAAGCGGGCGGGGGGTGGCGCGGTTTCTGGCGCGCGAGGGACTGACGGCCGAGTGGCACGACGCGCGGCCCTCGGACGAGGACGGGGCGCTCATGCGGGAACTGGGCTTCGCGCGCGGCGACGTGGCGGGGACGTACGGGACGGTCGTGGCCGCCCCTGGCGTGCCCATCGACCACCCCGACCTGCTCGCGCTCGCATCGCGCGGGGCGGAGATCATCGGGGAGGTGGCCCTCGCCGCCCGCAGGCGCCCCCACCTCCCGCTCGTCGGGATCACCGGCACGGCGGGCAAGGGGGGCACGACCGTCCTGACCGCCCACCTGCTGCGGGCGTGCGGCCTGAACGCGCGCGAGGGCGGCAACATCGACCCCCCCCTCCTCGACGTGGTGGACGAGGCGGAGGTCGGCGTCGTCGAGCTGTCGAGCTTCCAACTGGAGCGGGTGCCCGGCCTGCGCCTGCCCGTTGCCGTCATCACGAACCTCGGCGTGGACCATCTCGACCGCCACCGCACCGTGGAGGCGTATCACGCGGCCAAGCGCAACATCACGGCGGGGCAGGAGGAGGGGGATGTGCTCGTCCTCCCGGCGGGGCTGGAGGTGCCCACCCGCGCCACCGTGCGGACCTTTCCCCCCGACCGGATCGCGCTCGCGGACAGCCGGGAAGTCCTGCCCGCCGCCGACCTTCCCGAGGGCCTCCACCCCGCCAACGCCGCCGCCGCCGTCCTCGCCGCCGAGGCGCTGCTTCAGAGGCTTGGGCGCGCAGCCGAAATGGAAACGTTTTCCGACGCTCTCCGCACCGCCCGTCCGGTCGCGGGCCGCTTCGAGACGGTCGCGCGGGTCGGGGACGTGCGGTTTATCGAGGATTCCATCGCCACGCGGACCCTCGCGGTGGAAGCGGCCCTCACCCGCGCCACGCCTCCGATTGCCTGGCTCGTCGGCGGGCGGGACAAGGGGGCCGACCTCGCTCCGCTGCGGGAGGCGGCGCGGGGCCGGGTCGTGCGGGTGATCGCCTTCGGGGAGGACGGGGGGAAGATGGCGCAGGCCCTCGGTCTCCCCTTCGACCTCCTTCCCTTCGAGCCGGGGCTGGACGGGGACGAGGTGATGCGGCGGGCCGCCGCGCTGGGCTTCGCCGCCTTGGGAGGAGCGGGCGGGCGGGGCACGGTGCTGCTCGCGCCGGTCGGGACGAGTTTCGACCTGTTCCGCGACTACAAGGCGCGCGGGGAGAGCTTCGCGTGGGCGGCGCGGTCGCTGACCCATCAGGAGGTGGAGGCATGAGCACCCAACTGGTGATCGCGCAGGTCCTGCTGCTGACGCTGGGGCTGCTGGGGGTGGCGACGGCCCGCCCCGACCTGATCGTGGACCACGGGAGCAAGGCATTGATCGGGCTGGGGCTGACCTTTCTGGTGGCGCGGTTGCGGCCCGGCGTGTTCCTGCGGCTGGCGACGCCCTTCTGGCTGTGCACGCTGGCGCTGCTGATCCTGACCCTCTTCGTCGGGCAGGGCACCGAGACGAGCCCCGGCACGAAACGCTGGCTGGAGTTCGGGCCCGTGCGCTTCCAGCCCTCCGAGCTGGCGAAACTGGGGCTGGTGCTGCAACTCGCGTCCTTTTTCTCGCGGCGGGGCGTGCAGCACAAGCTGATCAGCGCGACCCTGATGATCGTCTGCACGACGGCGCTCGTCCTGCTCGAACCCGACCTGGGCACCAGCGTCCTGATGTTCGGGCTGGGCATCATCCTGATGTACGCGGCCGGGGTGCGGATTACCAACATCACGGGCTTCCTGCTCGCGTTGGGGCTGGTCGCCATCCCCTTCGCGGGGCGCTACCTGGAGACGCACCCCTACATCCTCGAACGCTTTTTCGGGCACGTGAACCGCGCCGAGGGGCTGGAGGTCGGCCTCGACCAGATCGGCATGGCCCACCGCGACCTGAGTTTCGGCGGGCTGTGGGGCCTGGGCCCGGACGGTCCCCGTTACTGGTACTTCGCCGCCCACACCGACATGGTGGTCGCCTCGGTGGGCTTTTCCTCGGGCCTGCTGGGCGTCACCATGCTCCTGTTCGCGTACTGGCTGATCGTCTCCACCTCCCTCCAGGTCTCGCAGCTCGCCGCCCGCGTGCGCCCGATGACCCCGCAGATTCACGGGGCCACCATCCTGGCGACGGGCGCGATGTTCATGGTCGTCGGGCAGGCCTTCGTGAACCTCGCCGTCGCGGCGGGCATCTTCCCGGTGACGGGCGTGCCCCTGCCCCTGGTGAGCTACGGCTTTTCCTCCATGCTCACGATGAGCCTCGCCCTCGGCGTCATCCACAGCGCCATGCGCGAGGTGCGGCGCCACCTGCCCGCCGGGGAGGAGGGGACCGATCTGGTGGCGACGCCCGCGGACTGAGGCGCAGGGCGAGGGGGCGGGGGAGAGGTGGCCCTCGTCCCCTTTGCTATGGGAAGGGAGGCGAAAGACCCCGGATCAGCGCCTCCAGCCCGCGCTCGAAGCCGCCGCGCGGACCGCTCAGCCCAAACCCCCCGCTGCGTTCGAGCTGAACGTAGCCGTGCAGGAAGGCCCAGTACGCGACCGCCGCCGCCGTGTCGTCCGCGTCTCCGGTCACCGCACCGACGAGACGCAGCACCAGGTTCCACAGGTCCTTGCCCGGGCCGGGACCCGCGGGCGCGGGCGGACGCGGGGCGAGCAGCAGCCCATACAGGTGCGGGTGCGTCCGCGAGTAGTCCAGGTAGGCGTGGGCGGCGGCGCGCAGGGCCTCCCCCGGCCTACGGCTCTGGGCCGCCTCCCGCAACCGCTCGTGCAGCCCCAGGGCCGCGTGGTCCTCCAGCGCCGCGACCAGGGCCGCCCGGTCGGGATAGTGCCGGTAGAGGCTGCTCGGGCGCACGCCCAGCCGCTCGGCGAGTGACCGCATGTTCAGCCCCCCCTCGCCTCCCCCCTCCAGCAGGTCGAGGGCCGTCTGGAGAATGGCCTCCGGGCTGAGCTTGGCCGGGTACACCATGCCGAACAGTGTACGTCTTGACGACGGAAGGTTGAAGGCCTACGCTGGTCGATATCAAGGCGAAGAGTGTTCACCTTGAGGAGGCGCTCCATGCGACACACCCGTCACGGTTCGTATCTTCATCGGCTCGCCCGTCTGGGTCTCGTCAACGTCTATCTGGTGGGGGAGGAGGACGGCCTGACGCTGGTGGACACCGGGATCGGCGGAAGTGCGCCGGGCATCCTGAAGGCGGCTCGGACGCTCGGGCAGCCCGTCCGCCGCATCGTCCTGACGCACGCGCACGTGGACCACACCGGGAGCCTCGACGCGCTGCACGCGGCCCTGCCCGATGCTCCCGTCCTGCTTTCCTCCCGGGAAGTGCGCCTGCTCCGGGGCGAAAGGCAGCCTGACCCGGACGAGCCCCTCTCTCCCCTGCGCGGTGGCTGGCGTCCCAGCACCGTTCCCGTGCAGCCCCTCCACGACGGCGACCGGGTAGGGAGCCTGCGGGTCATCACCGCGCCCGGCCACACCCCCGGCCAGATCGCCCTCCTCGACACGAGGGACGGCACCCTGATCGCGGGGGACGCCTACCACGCCGTCGGCGGCGTGACCGTCGTCAGCGAGCGCCGCCCACTCTTCCCCTTCCCGGCCCTCGCCACCTGGCACGCGCCGACCGCTCTCGCCACCGCCCGCCGCCTCGCCGACCTGAACCCGGCCCGGCTCGCTCCCGGTCACGGGCCGGTGGTGGAACATCCCGTCCCGGCGATGCGCGGCGCCCTGGCCCGGCTGGACCACTGAAGGGCTAGCGGCGCTCGGGGTACAGCCATCCGCGCAAGACCCGCGAGAGCAGCGGCAGCACCGGCCAGTTCAGGAAGACGGTCGCCAGCAGCGCCGAGGGCAGGATCGCCGCCCACCAGGGCCAGCCCTGCACGAGCGGACGGCACAGCCACGTGAACAGCAGGATCAGGGGATACACGCCCGCGAAGCCCAGCACCACGTTCTTCCAGGGGGGCGGCGCGGCGGTGGGCCGGGCCGGGCGGTCGAACCACGCCTCCAGCCCCACCGACTCGCGGTAGTCGACCTCGCCCGCCGTGAACTCGGGTAGCCGCTCCAGCGCCACCTGATAGTCGGGAGACGCGCGCCACGCCGCCAGCGCCCCCGGCGAGGCGAAGCGCACCAGCGTCACGTACTCGGCCAGCGTCCCGTCCTGGCCCCGCAACACGTGCACCCCCACGAAGCCCGGCTGCCGCGCGGCCCGGGCGTGGAGGTCGGAGGCCCACGCCTCGTATTCCCGCACGCGAGGGGGCCGCACGAACTCCGTCACGACGAGCGTGACCCCCTCGCGTGCGGGTGGAGAGGCGGCGTTTGAGGAGGGGGACGGGTCGGCCATCGGGAGGGCACTCTACCGCAGCGGTGGGAGGGCACAGGGTCGAAGGCAGAAGGCGCCCGGGAAGCCCGCGCCCTCTGCCTTCCGCCCCTCGCCCCTAGCTGCTGTGCAGCACGTTCATGATGTCGCCGTCCGCCATCACGTACTCCTTGCCCTCGGTGCGGACCCAGCCCTTGGACTTGGCGTTCGCCCAGCCGCCCGCCTCGACCATCTTCTGCCACTCGATCACTTCCGCGCGGATAAAGCCCCGCTCCAGGTCGGAATGGATTTCCCCGGCGGCCTCGGGGGCCTTCTCGCCCCGGCGGATCGTCCAGGCGCGCACCTCCTTCTCGCCCGAGGTGATGAAGGTGATCAGCCCCAGCGTCTCGTACCCGACCTTGACCAGTTGGTCGAGGCCGCTTTCCTCCACGCCGAGGTCATGCAGGAACTCGCGCGCCTCATCTTCCGGCATCTCGGCGAGCTCGCCCTCGATCTGGGCGCTGATCTTCACGACCGAGGCGCCCTCCCGCCCGGCGTACTCGCGCACCTGCCGCACGGCGTCGTTGTCCTCCGTGAGCTCGTCCTCGCCCACGTTCGCCACGTAGATCACGGGCTTGGTGGTGATCAACCCGAAGTCCTTGGGGATGGGTGCCTCGTACGTCCCGGCGCGGGCGGGCTGGCCCTCCCCCAGCACGGCGAGAATCTGCTCGGCGAGGGCGGCCTGTTCCTTCGCGTCCTTGTCGTTGCCCTTGGCCTTTTTCTGGAGGTTGGCGAGCCGCTTTTCCAGCCCCGCCAGGTCCGCGAGGATGAGCTCGGTGTTGATCGTCTCGATGTCGTCGATGGGATCGACCCGGCCCGCAACGTGGATCACGTTGTCGTCGGTAAAGCAGCGCACGACGTGGGCGATGGCGTCCACCTCGCGGATGTTCGCCAGGAACTGATTCCCCAGCCCCTCGCCCTGCGAAGCGCCCTTCACCAGCCCGGCGATGTCCACGAACTCGACGTAGGTGGGGATGATGGGCGGCACCCGCTCGCCCTTGGTGAAGATCCTGGAGAGCGCCGGGAGCCGCTCGTCGGGCACGGGAACCCGGCCCACGTTGGGCTCGATGGTGGCGAAGGGGTAGTTGGCGGCGAGCGCCCCGGCGCGGGTGATGGCGTTGAACAGCGTGCTTTTGCCGACGTTCGGCAGACCGACGATTCCGATTGCAAGTCCCATAGTGTCTCCTGTTGGTCTTTCCCGTGGGCACCCGAGCCGTTCCTCGCGGCGTCGAGGGTGCAACCTCGGAATTGTACCGTGGAGCGCTGCCTGGCAGTGGGATGAAGGCGGGGATGCTACGCTCGCCCGCGTGACCCGCCCCGCCCCGCTCGCCTTCGTCACGGCCCAGCCGGTGGGGCGGCGCTTTCTCCTCCTCGTCTTCGGCCTCTTCCTGTACGGACTGAGCCTGCGCCTGATGCTCGACGCGCGGGTGGGCGTGGCTCCCTGGGAGGTGCTGCACCTCGGCGTCACCCGGCACCTGCCGCTGAGCATCGGCCTGGTGAGCATCCTGACGGGCGTGCTGATCGTCGCCTTCACGGCGCTGCGGCTGCGCGAGCCCATCGGCCCGGGGACCGTGATCAACGTGCTGTTGATCGGCCTGTTCCTCGACGTGCTCGGGCCGCTCGTGCCCGACCCCGTGGCGCTGGCCGGGCGCTGGGCGCAGTTCCTGCTCGGGGTGGCGCTGCTGGGCCTCGCCACCGGCACCTACGTCGCCGCCGGGCTGGGCGCCGGGCCGCGCGACGGGCTGATCCTGGGCCTGAGCCGGATGACAGGCTGGGACGTGGCGCGCGTACGCACCGGCATCGAACTCGCCGTCCTCGCCCTCGGCTGGGCGCTCGGCGGGCTGGTGGGGTGGGGCACCCTCGTCTTCGCCCTCGGCAGCGGCCCGGCGATGGCGGCGGGGCTCGCGCTGTACGGTCTCACACGCGGCCAGCCCCGCTGAGCACGGGTCAGGCTCAACGAATTCGGAAGACCGCCGCATCCACGGCGTGGACAGATCGCTCAACATCGAAGGGACGTTCCGAGCCAGGAGGTTCCACCCATGAGCGACCAGCCCCAGCCGCCCGCCCCGCCCGAAGCCCCCGAGCGACCCGTGAACCGCCGCGACACCCTGCGCCTGCTGGGGGTGGCGGGCCTGGTCACCGCCGCCGCGCCCCTCGCCCGCGCGCAGACGGCGGCCCCCGCGCAGGCGGCGCCCGCCCCCACGCCTCCGGTCAACGGCAACGGTTTCTACCGCCAGCGGGTGGGCGACTTCACCGTCTACGTCGTCAGCGACGGCACCGCCCCGCTCGCCGCCCTGCTGCCGACCTGGGGGGCGAATCCGGGCCGCCAGGAGGAGTTCGCCGCGACGCTGGCCGAGTACGGGGTCCCCGCCACGAACACGGTCAACCACTTCAACCCGGTCGTGATCGAGACGGGCAGAAACCGCGTCCTGATCGACACCGGGCGCGGCGGCGCGAACGGGCAGCTCCTCGCCAACCTGCGCCGGGCGGGGATCGATCCGGCGGGCATCGATACCGTCTTCGTCACCCACGGGCACGGCGACCACATCGGCGGGCTCACCACGGGAGGGCAGCCCACCTTCCCGGGTGCGCGACACGTGATGGGCGCCTCGGAGTTCCAGTTCTGGACCACCCAGCCAAGCCCCAACGCCGCCGTGCAGGCCAACCTGATCGGGCTGCGCGACCGCTTCACCCTGATCCAGCCGGACGCCGAGATCGTCCCCGGCCTCACCGCCGTCGCCTCGCCGGGGCACACGCTGGGACACCTCGCGGTGCGCGGCGGGAGCGGCGATCAGGGCCTCATGGTCTTCGGGGACGCCGCCGGACACTTCCTCCTCAGCCTGCGGCACCGGGGCGCCTACGTGGGCTTCGACACCGACGGTCCCCTCGCCGCCCGCACCCGCCAGCGCCTCTTCGATCAGGTCGTCGCCGACAAGATGTGGGTGACGGGCTACCACTTCCCCTTCCCGGCCATCGGCCATATCCGCCGCATCGTCGCCGGAAACTACGAGTACGAGCCGACCGTGTGGCAGTGGAGTTGAGGGGAGGACCCCGGTCCCGCCCCCTTGTCCCCCCACTCCGGCGGGAGTAGAGTCGGGACGACGCGGTGGACCGGCCCAGGTGAGCCGAAGTCGGTGGAGTCAGCCCAGCCTGGCTCCACCTGTGCTTTTGGTGGGGTGCCTGTGACCCGGGGTCCGCGCGTCGCCCGGAGGTGCGGTCATGAACCGTGCGCGGCGGTCTGTCCCGGTCGAGCCCGTCTGGCGGCATGCCCACGTGGCGAGGGACGGCCTGCCCCCTCCTACCGCGGGTGAGGCGGCGTGGCGGCAGGTGGCGAGCCCGATGAGGCGCCGGGGGTGAAGTGCCCCCGGGGAGGCTCCCATGACGGACAGCGTGATCGAGACCCGTTCCCTCAGCAAGCTCTACCGGGGCGGGGTGGGCCTGCGGCCCCTCGACCTTCAGGTGCGGCGCGGCGAGATTTTCGGCTTCCTGGGACCCAACGGGGCGGGGAAGACCACCACCCTGCGCCTGCTGCTGGGTTTCCTGCGCCCCACCGGTGGCGAGGCGCGCGTGCTGGGCCTCGACGTGCGGCGGGACGTGCGCGACCTCCACACCCGGGTGGGCTACCTGCCGGGCGAGCTGCGGCTCGACCCCAGCCGCACGGGGCGCGAGCTGTTCGAGTTCCTGGGGCGGCTGCGCGGGGGGGTGGACCGTGCCCGGCTGCACGACCTCACCGAGCGGCTCGGGCTCGACCCCTCCCGGCGGCTGGGCACCCTCTCCAAGGGCAACAAGCAGAAGGTCGGATTGATCGCGGCGCTGCTGGGCCGCCCCGAGGTGCTGCTGCTCGACGAGCCGACGGACGGCCTCGACCCGCTGGTGCAGGAGGAGGTGCTGCGCCTGCTGCGCGAGGCCCGGTCCCAGGGCCGCACCGTCTTCCTCTCGTCGCACGTCCTCGCCGAGGTGGACCGGGTGGCCGACCGGGTGGGGATCATCCGCGCCGGGGAACTCGTGACCGTGGCGGACGTGGCCGAGGTCAAGGCGCGGCTGCCGCACCGGCTGGAGGTCCGCTTCGCGTCGCCCGTGCCAGAAGCCGCCTTCGCCCGCTTGCCGGGGGTGAGCGGGGTGCAGGTGCGCGGCGACACCCTGCGCTGCGTCCTCACGGGCGGGGCCGACGCCCTGGTCAAGACGCTGGCCGCCTACCCGGTCCTCGACCTGCGCGGGCACGAGCCCGACCTGAAGGAGGCCTTCCTCTCCTCCTACCAGGAGGAGTCCCATGTGGCCTGAAGTCCTGCGTGACCACCTGCGCGCCACCCGCCGGGGCATCCTGTGGTGGGCCTGCGGGCTGGCCGTCTACGTCGCCGTGAACTGGGCCCTCTACCCCGCCGTGCGGGACAGCCCCGACATCGCCGGGCTCGTTCAGCGCCTGCCCGCCGCCCTGCGCCAGGCCTTCGGGATCGAGGACCTGATCTCGCCGGGCGGGTACGCCTGGGCGCGGATGTTCAGCGTGTTCCTGCCCGTCACCCTGATCATTTACGCCGTCCGGGCGGGCACGCGCGCCGTCGCGGGCGACGAGGAGGACGGTCGGCTCGAACTCCTCCTCGCCCAGCCCGTGACGCGCGGCGACCTCGTGGCCGGGCGGACCCTCGCGCTGGGGGTCAACCTCGCCCTGCTGGGCCTGGTGGTCTTCGGGACCGCGCTCGCGGGGGCGGCGCTGGTGGGGGCCAACCTCGACGCCGGGCGGCTGGGGATAGCGACGGCCCAGGTCACGCTGCTCGCGTGGCTGCTCGGGGCGCTCGCCCTCGCGGTGGGGACGGCGAGCGGGCGGCCCGGCCTCGCCTCGGGGGTCGCCTTCGCCCTGACGCTGGCGGGTTACCTCGTGCATTCGCTCTCGCCGCAGGTGGCGGCGCTGCGGGAGTTGCGCCCGGTGTCGCCCTTCTGGTACGCCATCGGGGAAAGCCCCTTCCGGGGGAGATTCATCCTGCGAACGCGCTCGTGCTGCTCCTCGCGGGGCTGGCCTGCGTCCTGCTCGCCGTGCCCGCCTTCCTGCGCCGGGACGTGGGCCACTGAGGGCCGGGCCCCTCCCCGCGCTACCCTGGCCCCCATGACGGCCCCTCTGACCCTCAGCGAGGGCGGCAGCCTGTACGACCGCATCGGCCCGGACGCGCTCGCGGCCCTCGTGCGCCGCTTCTACGCGAGGGTGGCCCGTGACCCCGACCTCGCGCCCATCTTCCCGCCGGATCTGACCCTGACCGCCGAGAAGCAATACGCCTTCCTGACGGGTTTTCTGGGCGGCCCGCCCCTCTACCACGAGCGGTATGGGCACCCCCGGCTGCGCGCCAGGCACCTCCCGCACGAGATCACGCCGACGCGGGCCCGCGCCTGGCTCGCCTGCATGAACGCCGCCCTGCGCGAGACGCCCGAGATCGGGGAGGCCGAGGCCCGCGAGCTGTACGCGGCGCTCGCCCGGGTGGCGGCCCATATGGTGAACACGCCGGAGCCGGGCCGGGAGGACCAACCCGGCGTCGGCTGACCCGGACCTCTTTCACCGGAGGAACCTGGACAATTCTTTTCAATTGACTAGTACGGTCTGTGGCCGATTCCGGGCCGCTTTCCTACACTGCGGGAATGACCCAGCCCCAGCGCAGCATCGACGACCTCCGCTCGGAAGTCGACCAGATCAACCGCGACCTCCTCACCCTGCTCTCCCGCCGGGGCGAGGTGGTCGCGCAGATCGGCCACGCCAAGACGCGTGAGGGCCGCCCGCACCACTACGACCCCGCCCGCGAGGAACAGCAGCTCAAGACGCTGGAGGCCCTCAACCCCGGTCCCTTCACAGGGGCGGCGGTCAAGGCGATCTTCAAGGAGATTTTCAAGGCGAGCCTCGCGCTGGAGGAGAGCAACGACAAGAAGCAGCTTCTCGTCTCCCGCAAGGTCAAAGTCGAGGACACCGTGCTCGACATCGACGGGGTGCGCATCGGCGGCGACGCCCCGCCCGTGATCGTGGCCGGGCCGTGCTCCATCGAGTCGGAAGAGCAGATGGACGAGACCGCCCGCTTCCTCGCCGCCCGGGGGGTCAAGATCTTGCGCGGCGGCGCGTACAAGCCCCGCACCAGCCCCTACGGTTTCCAGGGGATGGGCGTGGACGGCCTCATCATCGGGGGCCGGGCGGCGCGTGACAACGGGATGCTCTTCGTGACGGAAGTGATGGACACCCGCGACGTGGAGGTGGTGGCCGAGCACGCCGACCTCCTGCAAGTGGGCGCGCGCAACATGCACAACTTCGCCCTGCTGCGCGAGGTGGGCCGCTCGCGCCGCCCGGTGCTCCTCAAGCGGGGCCTGAGCGCCACCATCGAGGAATGGCTCTACGCCGCCGAGTACATACTCTCGGAGGGCAACAACGAGGTCATCCTCTGCGAGCGCGGCATCCGCACCTTCGAGAAGTGGACCCGCAACACCCTCGACCTCTCGGCGGTGGCCCTCGCCAAGCAGGAGACCCACCTCCCCGTCATCGTGGACGTGACCCACGCCGCCGGGCGCCGCGACCTCCTCATCCCGCTCGCCAAGGCGGCCCTCGCGGTCGGCGCCGACGGCATCCACGTCGAGGTCCATCCTAGCCCCGCCACGGCCCTGAGCGACAACGAGCAGCAGCTCGACTTCGCCGGGTATGAGCGGTTCATAGACGCGCTGGCCCCGATGCTGAGGCAGCCCGTCGGGGTGTAAACGGTTGGAGGATGGGGCCGGGCTGCCTGGGGGTGGCCCGGTTTTTCTTGGGTGGTTAGGCTCAGGAAGGTTGGCTTGTGGGGTGGGGTGTTGGCGTGTGCCCCCCCTCGTGGGGGAGGCTGGGAGGGGGGAGGAGCAACAGGAACGCTGAGGCTTCGGCTTCTTTCTCCCTCCCTCCTTGTGGGGGACTCGCAGAGCTGCTTGCAGAGGGCTGGGGAGGGGAGTACGCGGACGCAACCGCCCCCCAGCCCCCTCTTCTCACCCCGACGCCGCCTGCGCCCCCCGCTCCCGCTCCCAGACCTCCTCCGGGCACTCCAGCGGGAAGGTGTGCAGCTCCAGCACCTCGCCCCGCTCCTCGCGGGTGAGGCTCAGGGCGGTGACGAGAAAGCTGTCCACCGGGGGGGTCAGCGTCCGCACCTCGTCCCACAGCAGGTCCTCGGCCCAGGGGAGGATGCCCAGGCCCAGGGTGAGGTGCGGCGTGTAAGCGGCGCCGTCGTGGGGGGCGCGGCTCGACGGCCCGACGCTCAGAGCCCGGGCGTGCAGCCGGCCCAGGGTAGGGCCGAGTTCGCACTCCAGAAAGAGGACGTGCGGCAGGCGCTTCCAGCCTTTGAGGTGGACCTCGAACGCTTCTTGCCCGCGCAGCACGTCACGGAAGGCGGCGACGAGATCGGGGCCGCTGAGGTCGGTCTGGAAGGGTGCCCGCAGGTTGAGGTGCGGCAGCCCGAAGCCGCGCACGCCCAGCCGTTCCTGGGTGCGCCTGAGCCACGTGTCGAGCACCTCGGGCGGCCACGCGACGAGGCTGTGGAGGGCCTGGGGCGCGGGCGCCGGGGAGAGGGTGCGCATGAGGGTCAAGGGCCGATCCGGTAGCGGCACGCGCCCTGCCCGCACGCGATCCGCGTCTCGCGGGTGACGGGCACGCCGAGGACATTCACGAACATGGCGAGTTCGCTCGCGCACAGCTCCCCGTACTGCCGCGCGACCGTGAGATTCGGGCAGTTGCGCTCCACGATGTACCACGCCCCGTCCGGTCCCGACTCGACCACCGCGTCGAAGCCCGCCCCGCACAGCCGCGACGCGAGGTGGCGCACCCGCTCCTCCAGGGGGCCGCCCGCAGGCAGCTCGGCCCGCAGCCCCGCCGCCATCTCCGCGCTGCGGGCATCGAAGACCTGCAACACGGCCCCCTCCCCGAACAGCCCCTCCACGTGCCGCAGCACGTCCACGCACAGGGTCGAGTACGTCTTGGGAAAGGCCGCCTCCCCCCGCTCGGTCAGCCCGAAGACGTGCTGGGGCCGCCCGCGCCCGCCGGGCCGCTCGGTCCGCGCCTCGATCAGGCCCTGTTCCTGAAGGTCTTGCAGGTGCCGCCGCGCGGCGGGCACGGTGACGGAGAGCCCCGAGGCGAGCGCCTGGGCGGTCAGCGTGCCGTGCCGCTTGAGGAGTTCGAGGACCCGCTGCTTGGTGCGTTCGGGTGCGGGCGGCAGGGGCGCGGCGGGAAGGGTCGCTGCGGCGGTCATCTCAGACCACCGGGAGTTGCTCGGGCAAAGACCCCAGCGCCTGCACGCTCACCCGCCCCGCGAGGTTGCGCGCGACCTGCCGCATCGCCTGCGCGGCGGGCGAGTCCGGGTGCGAGAGCACGGCGGGCACGCCCAGGTCGGCGTCCTGCCGCACCTCCACATCGAGGGGCACCTCGCCGAGCAGCGGCAGCCCGCCGAGCTTGCGCGAGCCCCCCCGCCCGAAGATGTCGTAGGTGAGGCCGGTGTCGGGCGCCACGAAGTAACTCATGTTCTCCACCACCCCCAGCACCGGGACCGACGCCTTGCGGAACATGTCGAGCGCCCGCGCCGCGTCGATCAGCGCCACGTCCTGCGGCGTGGTGACAAGCACGGCGCCCGTCACGTTGACCGTCTGCGTGAGGGAGAGCTGCACGTCCCCGGTGCCGGGCGGCAGGTCCACGATCAGGTAGTCGAGTTCCCCCCACGCCGCGTCCTTGAGAAACTGCTGGATCGCCGAGTGCAGCATCGGCCCGCGCCACACGAGAGCTTGGCCCGCGGGCGAGAGGTTCGCCATGCTGATGAAGCGCAGGCCGTGCGCCTCGATAGGCTGCATCTTGCGCTCGGCGTTCGCGGTGATGCGCGCCCCGCCCTGGCCCAGCATGTGCGCCACGCTGGGGCCGTACACGTCCGCGTCCATCAGGCCGACCCGCGCCCCCTCCACCGCCAGACTCGCCGCGAGGTTCACCGCCACGCTGCTCTTGCCCACGCCCCCCTTGCCGCTGCCCACCAGCAGGACGTGCTTGACGCCGGGCAGGGCGGGCTGCGCGGGCGGGCGCACCATCGCCCCGAAGGTCACGGCCACGTCCCGGATGCCGGGGACGGCGAGGACCGCCGCGCGCACGTCGCCCTCGATTTTGCCCTTGAGGGGGCAGGCGGGCGTGGTGAGGTTGACCTTCACGTGGGCCACGCCGCCCTCGACCTCCGCGCGCTCGATCATGCCCAGCGACACCAGGTCCCGGTGCAGCTCCGGGTCGTTCACGGTCTTCAGGGCATCCCACAGGGCGTCACGCATACCCCGCATTAGTAGCGCGTCGGGGGGGGAGGGGGCAAGACACGGCCTCACAGTGGGCTCAGGGCACGATTGCCTGGGGGGCCGGGGCGCTGCATTCTCCGAGATCACGCGGGCTTGCGAACAGGCCGTGAAGGTTAGAGTTGTCGCCCTGAGTGCAGCGAGGGGCCTCGGCTTGAGCACCGTTCGACAGGCTTCGCCAGGGCTCGGCCTGACCGCTGCCGCCCCGCCCTTCCCGCCCCGCCCGCCCGCGTGGTACACTTCCCCAGTTTGCCTCCCCAGGGGGGCGAGTTTTCGCGCACAAGGTCGGCGGGTTGCCGGGGAGAAGGGGTCCCGTGTCCCCCGACGCGAGAAGGAGAGCACCGAGATGAAGCGTACCTACCAGCCCAACGTCCGCAAGCGGGCCAAGACCCACGGCTTCCGCGCCCGCATGAAGACCAAGGCGGGCCGCAACGTCCTCGCGCGTCGCCGCGCCAAGGGCCGTCACCGCCTCACCGTCAGCGACGAGTAATCCTCGCCGCAAGGAGCGGTTCTATCGTCATCCCAGAACAGACCAGCGCCACGCAGGAGCGGCCCCGCCGTCCGGTGGCGCTGACCTCGTTGAAGGGCGAGCGCGAGTTCCGGCGGGTGCGGCAGCATGGCACCCCGCTGCGCGATCCCCTCTTCACCCTGCGGGTCACCGATTATCGCCCCCGGCACGGTGAGGCGTGGCGTCCGCGCGCCATCATCGGGATCGTGGTGCCCAAGAAGACCCTCTCCCACGCGGTGGACCGCAACCGCGCCCGGCGCCGGGTGCGCGAGGCGCTGCGGACCCTGCCCGGCGGCCTGCCCCCCTGCCGCGGGGTCCTGCTGCCCAACCCCGGGGTGCTCACCGTGCCCTTCCCGGAGTTGCAGGCGGCGCTCGCCCGGGTCTTGGCCCAGGTGCCGGGCCGGGTCAAGCGGGGCGGGGGCCGGGGGAAGGGACAGAAGACGGCCCCGGGAGGTTCACCATGAGTCTCGCTGCCAGAGGACTCGTGCGGGTCGTGAGGGGGTACCAGCGGCACCTCTCGCCGCGCAAACCGGCACCGACCTGCCGCTTTACCCCCACCTGCTCTCAGTATGCTGTGGAGGCTGTCGAGCGCCACGGTGCCCTGAGGGGCGGCTGGCTCGCCGCGTGGCGCGTGATGCGCTGCAATCCCCTCGTGCCGGGCGGCTTCGATCCGGTGCCCCACCGCTTCCCGCAAGGCAGAAAGACGACCCCATGAAGACCAAGAAGCTCCTTCCCCTCACGGCCCTCGGTGCCCTGCTCCTCACGGGGTGCGGTCAGACCGGCCCCCTTCCCACCTTCGGCAAGGCGATCACCCCCGAGTGGATTCGCGCCGACTTCGACGGGCGACCCGGCGACGAGTTCATCGCCACCAGCAACCTTCAGGACGTGGTGTTCAACGCACGTGGCGAGGTCATCGGCTGGTACGTCAAGAGCTACGCGGGCACCCCCTTCATCCGGACTCGGCCCGACGGCACCTACGATTTCAGCGCCCTGCGCGACCAGCGCGGCATCGTGAACATGGTGGGGACCCGCCGCGCGCTCGCCGTGGTGGGCGAGGGTCTCGGCCCCTCGCAGCCCGCCCAGGTGACGGCGCCCACCCTGACCCAGAACCTGCCGCAAAACCGTCAGGACGCCGTGTTCCGCTACACCCAGAACGGCGTGGCGGTCACCAAGACGGTCACCCTGCACCCGCGCAACTTCAAGGTGGACGTGCGGACGACCCTGGAGGGCGGACCCGAACGCTACAACATGCTCTTCCCAGGGCTCGGCAAGGCGGACAATCCCCGCGTGCAGGCGGTGCCGGTTGGCGGTCAGCCCGCCGCCGTGCAGGGCAGCGGGACGCTGAGCGTCCCCAACATCCTGTACGCCGCCCTTCAGGAAAACCCCAGCCAGGTCGCCCACGCCCTGATCGTCCGCCCGCAGGGGGGCACGACGGCGAGTGCGGCCCTCACGGGCGGCGGGCCCACGCAGGCGCAGGTCAGCGTGGCGCTTCAGGGGAACAGCAACCTGGAGGTCTACGGCGGCAAGAACGAACTCATCCACCTGTACCAGAGCGGGTACAGCACCCTGCCCGGCCTGTTCGACCCCAACTTCTTCGGGCAGATCAGCCTGCTCATCGTGAAGCTGATGGAAAGTCTGTACAGCTTCGTGGGGAACTGGGGGCTCGTGATCGTGCTGCTGACCATCTTGCTGAGGCTGATCATGTGGCCGCTGATGCAGGCGCAGGGCCGCACGACGGCCCGGATGCAGGTCATGCAGCCGAAGATCAAGGAGATTCAGGAGAAGTACAAGGGCAAGCGCGACGCGGACTCGCAGCGGGCCATGCAGACGGAGATGCAGCAGCTCTACCGCGACTACAACTTCAACCCGGCGGGGTGCTTTTCGACCTTCTTGCCCTTCCCGGTCCTCATCGCGCTGTGGTCCACCATCCGCAACTTCGAGTTCGACTCGGGCTTCCTGTGGCTCCCTGACCTGGCGATTCCCGATCCCTTCTACATCCTCGCGCTGATCTACCTCGTCGTGAACATCGGCCAGCTCTACGTGATGACGCGCAAGACGCCCGAGATGTTCCGGCAGCAGGCTTTCATCTACATCATCTTCTTGTACTTCGCGCTGACCTTCCCGGCGGGCGTGACGATCTACATCATCCTCTCGACCCTGATCGGCATCGGCCAGCAGATTCTGATCAACAAGCAGGTCGAGCGCGAGACGGCCACCATCGGCCAGACCGTGCAGAAGGCGCCGCCGCGTCCGAGCGGCAAGCCCGCGAAGACCATCGAGGCCCCGAAGAAGTAAGCGGAACTGGAAGAGGCCGCCCTGCCGGAGAGGTGGGGCGGTCTTTTTTAGCGGTCCGGGCCCGGCGGGTCGGACTCGCGGTGCCTCCCTCCCGGCACCCGTCTTGACGTGAGGAGCGGCCCCACGTATGCCTTGACAGGAATATTCCTAAAGTGGCATACTTAGGTCAACAAACCACGCACTCGCTGCGGAGAGGAGAAACCTTCGCTGAACGCCGACACCTTCAACGCTCTGGCCGAGCCGAACCGGCTGCACATCGTCGAACTTTTGATCCGGGGGCCCCTGACGGTCGGTGAGGTCGCCGCACGTCTCCAGCTTCGCCAGCCCCAGACGTCCAAGCATCTGCGGGTGCTGAGCGAGGCGGGGCTGGTCGCGGTCGAGGCGGTCGCCAACCGGCGCATCTGCACGTTGCGGGCCGAGCCCTTTCAGGAACTGGACGAGTGGCTGGGCACCTACCGGGGGCTCTGGGAAGACCGCTTCGACCGGCTGGACGACTACTTGCAACGGCTTCAGCGGAAGGGCAGCGACTCCACAGGCAGCAACCCCGCCGAGCCCGAGACCGACCCACACCCCGACCCGCAAGATCAGTAGCTCGGGAGCTTCAACCCCGACCAGGAGGCTTTCCCATGTCCAGCACCGCCACGTCCCCCATGACCTCGAACGTCGAAGCAGGCAAGACACTCGTTCTGGAGCGCGTCTTCAGGGCCCCCCGCGAGCTGGTCTTCGGCGCCTTCTCGCAGGCCGAGCACCTCCGCCAGTGGTGGGCTCCCCGGGGCTGGGAGATGCCCGTCTGCACCGTCGACCTCCGCCCGGGGGGCCGGTGGCACTACTGCATGAGGTGCGTCGATCAGGCTCAGGGCGAGTTCTACGGGATGGAGTCTTGGGGCCTGGGGATCTACCGGGAGATCGAGGCCCCGGAGCGCATCGTCTACACCGACTATTTCTCGGACGCGGAGGGCAACGTCAACGAGAACCTGCCGCCGACCCTCTCGACGCTGACCTTCGAGGAGGTCGAGGGCGGCACCAGGGTCACCAACCGCGCCGCCTACGACTCCGAGGAGGCCCTGAAGACGGTCATGGACATGGGCATGTTGCAGGGCATCACCGAGACGTGGGACCGCCTCGCCGAGCATCTGGAGGCGCAGCGGCGCTGAGGGTCTTCCGCCCGCCCATCCGGGCTGCCGACGAACGGTGAGGGCCCTCTCCCAGAGTCCTCACCGTTCTACGCCCCGGTTTCCAGCCTCCCCCACGCCCGCAGCGTCAAGAGCGCCTCCAGCGTCCGCACGCTGCGCCAGTCGCGCTCGGCCTGCGGCCACACGTCCGGGAACCCCCCGCCCCACGACCAGTTCGGCCCCCAACTGCCGTCCTCCCCCTGCGAGGTGAGGAGGTGGGTCAGGGCCGCCGCGAGGGGTTCCGTGACGGCGCGGGCCAGGGGGGAGGCGGGCGTGGGCGCGACGCTGAGGGGATTCAGGCCGTACTCGTCGAAGGCGTGGGGCTCGCGCTGGACCCGGCCCGGCAGCACCTCGTCGAGGTAGTCGAGGACGGGGGCGCGGTGGAGTTCGGGCACCTCATGAGCCTGGGCGAAGACGGACGCGACGAGGTGCCCGTTCACGTCGCCCGGCTCCAGCCCCGCCAGGATGTCGTCGCGCGTCTCGACGGTGAGCAGGGCGAGCAGCCCTTCCGGCATCAGGTCCGGCGTAAGCCCCGGCCAGCGGTGGAGGTGGGCCACGATGCCCGCGCGGGGGTTGACCCGGAAGCCTCCAAAGGTCGCCGCGAGCTGACCCTCCTTGCCCTGACTCCACCACGGGGCGTGAGGATGTGCCTGCGCCTCGGGCGGCAGGAAGGGCCAGACCGTGCCGTGTGAGCCCACGTGCAACTGCGAGCGCAGCCACCTCACCGCCTCCCGCAGGAGGGGCTCGTCCGCCCCCACGTTCAGGCCGTGCAGCACCTCCAGCGCCACCGAGGTCGCCAGCACGCTGCCGTGCGGCGCCCGCACGTCCGGCTCCAGCGCGTGCCCGAAGCCGCCGTCCGGGGTACGGTAGGCACGCAGGGCCTCCAGTACGGCCTCCACGTCGCCGCCCTCGAAGGCGTGCCGGAAGCGGGCGCGTTCCAGGGGTCGGCCCCGTTCGAGCAGGAACGCGCGGGCGCGATTGAACGCTTCCGGGGACAGGCGCGCGGAGGTGGGCGGGGTCATGGGGGGAAGCGTAACACCGCCGGGTTGACGCGTGGCCTACGTCAGCTCGGCGATCACCCCGAGCAGCGCGGCGTGCACGAAGGTCTGCGGGAAGTTCCCGAGGGGCGTGCCGGAGGTGGGGTCGGCCTCCTCGGCGATCAGGCCGAGGTCGTTGGTGTACCCCAGCACGGTCTCCAGAATCCGGCGGGCCCGCTCCGGGTCCAGCGCCGTCCAGTACAGGGCCACCCAGAGGGTCCCGGCGAGGAAGGCGCCCTCGCCCGTGCCCTTCTCCCGCAGCGCCCGCCAGTACAGGCCCTCCCGGCAGTGGTCGCGCTCCAGCACGCGCAGGGTCGCCCGCATCTCGGGGGCGCCCGGCGCGCAGTAGCCCCAGGCGGGGTAGAGGGCCGCCACCACGTCCACCTCCTCCTCGCCCGCCACCGCCGCGAAGGCGCCCTCGCTCGTCAGGCCGTGGGCGGAGACCCAGGCGCGGATGTCCCCGGCGACCGACCGCCAGCGCTGGGCCGTCGCCGGGTCGGGGTGGAGGTCCGCGAGACGTTCGAGCCCCACCGCGCCGAGCACCTTGCTCGACAGGTAGGGCAGGGTCTCCTCCTCCTCCCAGATGCCGTTGTCGGGGTCTTGCCAGTGTCCGCACAGGTACTCGGCGACGGGCTCCAGCGTCGGCCAGTGCTCCTCCAGCTCGGCGCGGTCGTAGAGGGCGGCGCTCGCCAGCAGGATGTTGCCGTACACGTCGAGCTGCACCTGCGAGACGGCGGCGTTCCCGATCCGCACCGGGCGGCTTCCCCGGTATCCGGCGAGGGGCAGTTCCTCCACGGGGGGCGCGTCCTCCCCGCACACCGTCGCCAGCGGGGGCAGGACCTGATCACCGTCCCGCCCGGAGGCGTAGCGGCAGACGAAATCGAGGAAACCGTGCCCCAGCGTGCCCTTCCGGTCCGGGCTGAGCCGCGACAGTGCCCGCACGATCATGCCCGAGTCGCGAAACCACACGTAGCGGTAGTCGTAGTTGCGTGTCCCCCCGATCACTTCCGGCAGCGAGGTGGTCGCCGCGCTGATCACGCTGCCGCTCTCCTCGAAGGTCAGGAGCCGCAGGGCCCGCAGCGAGTCGCGCACGGCTCCCGCGTAGGGGCCGCTGTGGGTCGTCTCGGCGGCCACCCCCCGCCACGCGGTCAGGGTCGCGTCGAGCCATCCCTCGGGGTTCGCCGTCCCCTGCGGGCGCTCTCCCAGCAGCGCCCAGCCGGACTCGCCGGGCGGAACGCTCAGCCGCACCGTGTCCCCCTCGACGTGGAGGGGGTGCGAGGCGCTGAGCCAGCAGTTGCCGTCGACCCGCACGGCGTTCCCGTCCCGTGTGAGGAGGGGAGGGCGCCGCGCGTAGTCGGGGGCGGGCGTCAGGACGAGGGTCGCGCCCGCCGTTCCCCGCACCAGTCGGCACACGCCGCGTGGCAGCTCCGGCCCGTAGGGCATGAAGTCCACCAGCGTGACCTCCCCGCCCGCCGTGTCCAGGTGCGTCTCCAGCACGCCGCTGTCCCCGAGGTAGGCGCGGCGCAGCGGGGTTACGTCCCCCTCAAGGCGCCACTCGCCGCCCCGGGCCGGGTCCACCAGACCCGCCAGCAGGGAGGGGGCGTCGAACTGGCCGGGGCAGTACCAGACCACGCTTCCCGCGCGGGTCACGACGGCGGCGGTGCGGCGGTCCCCGACGATCCCGAGGTCGCGAAGGCTGGGTTCCTGAGTCATGGCGACAGGGTAGGGAGTTCCCCACCGTGTCACCCGGCTGGGTAAACCTCTCCGACAACTGGGGTGAGAAGGCCCTCATCCGGAGAGCTGCCTGGTTCGCCTCAGAGCGAGGCGAGCGCCGCCTGTGCCCGAACGTATCCGGGCCGCAGCCGCACCGCCTCACGGTAGGCGGCCTTCGCCCCCGCCGCGCGGCCCAGGGCGCTCAGCGCGCGGCCCCGCCAGTAGAGGGCTTCCTCATGGGCGGGAGCGTCGCGCAGCACGGCGTTCGTCAGCCGCAGCACGTCCGCGTAGCGCCCGGTGCGGGTATACGCCTCCAGCGGCCCGAAGGTGTACCACATCGCCCGCCACGGCAGCCCGCCCACCACGCGCGCCGGGCGGGTGGGGTCGAGGGCCGGGTCGGGCCGGGCGGCGAACGCCTGATCGAAGGCCCGCGCCGCCCCCCGCGCATCTCCCAGGGCGAGCTTGGCCTGCCCCAGGTTCAGCCAGCCCACCGCGTCCTGCCGCCGCTCCGCCTCGGCCAGGGCCACCCGCAGCGCCTCACGCCTGGCCGCCGCCGGGTCCGCGCGGAAGCCGAGCAGCTCGCGCACCTCCCCGGCCTGTGCGGGCGGGGAGACGACGAGGAAGGTCCGCCCGAAGGAGCGCCACAGCTCGTCGAAGCGGGCGTAGGGCATGGAGAGCGGCCCCAGGTACGAGTCGAGCGCGCTGAAGACCCCCTTCGCGTCGTCGTACCCGGTGAGCAGGCGGTAGTGCCCCATTCCGCCGCTGTCGTGGGTCACGAACCACGTCTCCACGACGACCGGATACCCCGCCGCCAGCAGCCGCTTGAGCAGGGGGCGGTCCCCGTTCGTGGCGAGGTGAACGTCCATGCCCTGCGAGCGGGCAAACGAGGCCAGCTCCTCCGGCGAGACGTTCACGTCCCCGCGGTTGGGCTTGAGGCGCGGGGCGATGTCGTACTGGTCGAGCGTTCCGCCCCAGCGGCTGAGCACCATGCCCACCGTCACCGGCCCGCAGTTGTTCAGCCGCTGGTACTCGTGCCGGATGCCGGAGACGCTCGCGGACGCGGGCAGGGGAGGGGGCGGCGGAGGCAGGGCGGCCTCGGGTTCGGGCGTGGGGGGCGTGGTCTCCTGCGTCGTCTCCGGCACGGCGGGCGGTGTGTCCGGCTCCGCCTCTCTCTCTGGGGCTGCCTCGACAGGCTCCGGCTGGGTCTGGACGACCGGGACGGAGGTTGCCGGGGTCGTTCCTCCCCCACCCGTCTCGGGCTGAAGGAGGCCCGCGCCGAGGACGGTCGCTCCCACGAGCAGGCCAGCGGTCAGCAGCAGGGCGGGGAGGGAAGGAGCACGCATCCTTCCTATCTTTCCCAGACTTCATGATTTCTGCTTGAGGCGCAAACGTGCGCTGGGCGGGAATCAAGCCGTGCACGGTTCGTGGTCTGCGTCCCTCCTCCCTCAGTACCCCATGACCTGACGAATCGCCCGCGCCACCCGCACCGGATTGGGGCGGTACACGTCCTCGACCGAGGTGAAGGGCGGGTACGGAGCGTCGAAGCCCGTCACCCGCACGACGGGCGCCCGCAGGAAGTCGATGGCCTCTTCGGCGATGGTCGCGCTGACTTCGCTGTGAAAGCCGTTCGTGCGCGGCGCCTCGCTGACGACGACGGCGCGGCCCGTCTTGCGGACGGAGGCGAGGACCGTTTCTGTATCCAGCGGCACCAGCGTTCTGAGGTCGATGACCTCCACCCCGATGCCGTGGACGCGGGCGGCCTCGGCGGCTTTTGTCGCCACCTCCACCATGCCGCCGTAGCAAATCACCGTCACGTCGTCCCCCTGAGTGACGAGGCGGGCCTGACCGAGCGGCACCGTGTACGGCCCTTCCGGCACCTCCCCCTTCACCGAGCGGTAGAGCTTGATCGCCTCCAGGAAGAACACCGGGTCGGGGTCCGCGATGGCGGCGAGCAGCAGGCCCTTGGCGTCGGCGGGCGTGCTGGGGATCACGACCTTCACGCCCGGCGTATGGGCGAGGATCGCCTCCGGGCTGTCCGCGTGCTGTTCGGGGGTGTGGACGCCCCCGCCGTAGGGTGCGCGGACGACCATCGGCAGGTGGTAGCGGCCCCGGGTGCGGTGGCGATAGCGCCCCAGGTGCGAGAGGACCTGATCGAGCGCCGGGTAGAGGAAGCCCGCGAACTGAATCTCCGCGACGGGTTTCAGGCCCGCCAGCCCCATCCCGATTCCCATGCCCACGATCCCGGCTTCCGCGAGCGGCGTGTCGAAGACCCGCTCCGCCCCGAAGCGGGCTTGCAGGCCGTCCGTCGCCCGGAACACGCCCCCCATCACGCCCACGTCCTCCCCGAAGACGTGGACCGTCTCGTCCGCCTCCAGCGCGAGGGCGAGCGCGTCGTTGATGGCGGCGACCATCGTCATGGTCTTCGTCGGGGTGGCGGTGGCGGTCATGCGGGAACCTCGTGGGGTCGGGTGGCTTGTGGCTCGTCGCCTGTGGAGGCTGAGAGCTGATGGCTGACGGCTGAACGCTCCCTCACGCCCCCTCCTCCGCCTCGATCTGCGCCCGCTGGCGGCGAAGCTGCGGGGTCGGCTCGGCGAACACGTGGTCGAGAATCTCGGCGGGGGTGGGCTCGGGGTAGCCGTCGGCCTCCCTCAGCGCCGCCTCGAACTCGGCCTCGATCTCGCGGGTGAGGGCGGCGTCCTCGTCCTCGGTGAGCAGGCCCTCGTTCAGGAGGTGGGCGCTCAGGCGGGTGATGGGGTCTTTCTCCTCCCAGCCGTGGTTGTCGGCGTCGGTGCGGTAGCGGCTGGGGTCGTCGGCGAGGGTGTGGGGCTTGACGCGGTAGGTGACGGTCTCGATCAGGGTGGGGCCCTGGCCGTCCCGCGCCCGCTTCACCGCCTCGGAGGTCACGAGGTACGTCGCGAGCACGTCGTTGCCGTCCACCCGCACGCCGGGAATGCCGTAGCCGTCGGCGCGGCGGGCGAGGTTCACCGCGCGGGTCTGGGTGCGGGTGGGTACGCTGATCGCCCAGCCGTTGTTCTGGAGGATGAAGACGCAGGGGACGTTCAGGGCGCCCGCGAAGTTCAGCGCCTCGTGGAAGTCGCCCTCGGAGCTGCCCCCGTCCCCGATGTAGGCCAGGGCCACGTTGCGGGTGCCCCGGCGCTTCTCGGCGAGGGCGGCCCCGACCGCGTGCGGGTACTGGGTGGCGATGGGGATGTAGAAGGGGAGCACCTTCACGTCCGGCGGCATCGCCCAGCCGTGCGGGCTCGTGCGCCAGTAGGCGAGGGTCTGCGCGACGGGCAGGCCGTGGGTGAGCGCCGCCCCCGTGTCGCGGTAGGTGGGGAAAAGCCAGTCGCCCGCGTCCAGCGCTGCCGCCGTGCCGACCTGGCTCGCCTCCATGCCGCCGTAGGGCGGAAAGACGCCCAGCCGCCCGGTGCGGTAGAGCACCCAGGCGCGCTCGTCGAAGTGGCGGATGCGGCGCATGTGGCGGTAGAGCGAGAGGCGGGTCCCGGGGTCGGGCAACTCGGCGGGTCGGGAGGCGGTGCCGTCCGGCGCGAGGAGCCCGAAGGGCTCGTGTTCGCCCGGTTCGGGGGAGAGGAGGTCGGGGCGGGCGGTGTCGGGTGAGGTCATGGGGCCTCCACGGCGGGTGGGCTTCGTCACGCCCGGCGTGCGGCGCCCCTCCGGCGGTGAACCCGGATCAGGAAGGGGACGCGGCATCGGCCTGGTGCACGGCAAGCGGGGGGAAAGGGGATGCGGAGGGTGGGCGGGCCACCCGGAGGGGGAAGGCGTCCAGCGTAGCAGAGATGCCCCCCGGGCCCGGCCTCCCGGCGCGTACACTGCCCCCATGCGACGCGCGTTCCTGGGGTTGACGGTCCTCGCCCTCCTGCTCGGCACGGCCCGGGCCGACCATCAGCAGGACAACCTGCGGCCCCTCACGAGCAGTGACCTGTGCCCGCCCGTCGCCTACGTCGCCGTCGACGACGAGGAGCAGCAAGACCTCGCGGTCGCGCTCGACGAGCAGCTCGACCGGTACGCCACCCTCTACGGGGTGCCCTACGGCGACCCCAAGACCTGCACGGTCGACCAGATCTTTACCCTCGACGCCTTCAAGGCCCGCGACGGGCGGATGCTCTACGCCCTCGACCTCAGCCTCCAGACGGCCAAGCCCGCGCGGCTGACCCTGGGAACGCACACCTTCGACGCCAAGGCCCTTGAGCTGTGGTCCTCCTCGGGGTACGGCAGCGTCGCGGGCCAAGACGACCTCGCCGACATGGCCGTGGGGAGCGTGCGCGAGTACTACGAGGAACTCGCCCTCGCGTGGAAGGCCACCCACAAGAAGTAGCGCGGTGCGGTCAAGGAGCCACGCCGCCCCGGTCGCTCACAGGGCGGCGTGCGGGTTTGGCGGGCTCAGCGGTGGGTGACGTTCACCTCGAAGCGGTTGCCCTGCTGGCGGACCTCCAGGGTCACGCGCTCCTGGCCCCGGCGGAACTCGCCGCGCAGGCGAAGGCCGTTGCCGTTCTCGCGCCGCTCGACCTGGCGGTAGCCCTGCTGACGCAGGCGGGCGGCGTATTCCGCGTACACGTCCTCCACGCGGGACTGGCGCTCGAAGGAGGTCTGCCAGTCGCGGTCCAGGAAGTCCTCCAGATGGGCCGGGGCGGGCTGGGTGGGCGCCGGGCGCACGGGCGGCACGGGGGCCGGGCGCAGGGGAGCGGGCTGCCCCCCCGCCGCACGCGGCACCACGCTATAGGACGCCGTGCCGCTCACCCAGCTCGCCTGATCGACCGGCGTCACGACGATGCTCAGCGCCTGCGCGAGCCGTTCCTGGCCCTGCACGTTCACGGTGGCGAACGTATTCTGGTCCGCCTTGAAGGAGGCGATCTGCCCCAGATTCAGCGGCGTGCGGCTCGCCAGCGCGAGGACCTTGTTCAGGCCGTAGGGCGTGGCGATGTCGAAGGTGAAGGGGTCGCCCGCGTCGGGGAAGACCTTGGTGGTATTGGCCTTCAGGAAGTTGCCCCCGCCCCCGTAGCGGTTGGGGAGAATCAGGTCCACGTTTCCGCGCGGGTCGAGGTTGAAGAGATACACGTAGGCGTCCTGGTTCACGCTCGTGAAGAGCCGGATGCGGTCGCCGGGGGCGTAGATCGCCGTTCCGGTCCCGCCCGGCGTGCGGTCGGTCCAGACCCTGACGCTCAGGGTGGTGGGCACCGGGTTCACGATGATGCTCTGGGCGCTGACGCGCGGGGCGGCGGCGGCCGTGCCGAGCCCCGATACGCCGAGCAGGGCACAGAGGAGGCCGAGGGTCAGCCGGGAGGAGCTGGGTCTCATGCCCCGACTGTGCCGGGATCACTTGACGGGCGCCTGACCCCGGCTCTCAGCCGGTTCTCCCGGCTTCCTCATCCGGGTTTCACCGTGTTCCCCAGACCACCACAGACGGGGCGGGGGCGGGCGCACTAGACTCTGCGCGTGTCCGCACAGCTTCGTGCCCTGCTCGCGCTGGCGGCGCTCGCCTCCGGGCTGGCGCTCGGCGTGCCCCAGGCCGGGGACGACTCCGGCTTCCGCCCCTTCAGCTACGTCCGGGCGGGGCGTCCGCTGCCGCCGGCCCGGCCCGGCGAGCGCGCCCTGCTGACCCTGGAGGGCGGGCCGCGCACCTGGCGGCTCACGCGCGCCCAGCTCCTGGCCCTGCCCACCGTGCGGTACACGACCGAGCACGCCCAGCTCCACCGCACCTTCACCTACGAGGGGGTGCCGCTGCGAAACCTCGCCGCGCTGGGAGGCTTCGCGGGGCAGGACCTGCGGGTCTACGCGTCCAACGGCTTCGTGACCACCCTGCGCGCCTCCGACTACCTGGCGGCGCCCATCATGCTCGCGCACACGGCGAACGGCAGGCCCATCCCCGTCCTCGAGAAGGGGCCCCTCACGGTGGTCTTGCCGAGCGACCCCGCCCGCTTCCCGGCCCGGCTGTACGGGGCGGCGTGGGTGTGGTTCGCCGAGCGCATCACGCCCGCCCCGTGACCCCCGCCGCCCGCCGCGTTCCCCGGGCGGTCATGGTGCGCGAGGGGCTGCTCGCCGCGCTGCCCGCGCTGCTGACCGTGGCGCTCTTGCTGCTTGCCACCCAGCCCGCGTACGACACGCTGCTCCGCAACGGGAACGGCTGGTCCCCCTACGCCTACCAGGGGCTCGCCCAGGACGTGCAGGCCTCTCAGGTGGCGCGGCTCGACCCCACCCTGGGCGACGAGGAGCGGCAGGAGATCCGCGACCGCGCCCTGTCCAGCGCCGGGAACCCGGCCCAGTTCACGGCCCTGGCGACGGTGGAAGGCTACGGGGACGCCCGGCTCGCCCGGGTCGAGCGGCTGCTGCGCGAGAACACGCCTGCCTCGCTGGCCGCCGCCGCCCGCGAGGCCGTCCGGCTCAACGCGCAGGCGGGAAGCTACGCGGGCGAGACGGGGGTCGCGTACCTGCGCGCCCTTCAGGACATGCGGCGCGCGCTGATCTTCACCGCCTTCGTGACCGGGCTGCTGAGCATGTTCCTGACCGGGCGGGCCCTGCTGCTGTGGCGGGCCGAGCGCGACCGCCGCGCCCACCGCGAGGCCCGCCAGCGCGAAGCCCTCAGCCTCGCCAGCCACGAGCTGCGCCGCCCCCTCCAGGCCCTGATGCTCGCCAGCGACCTGCTCCGGCACGCCGATACCCCCGAACAGCGCCAGCACCTCCTCGCGCTCATCGAGGACAGCGCGGCCCAGCTCGCCAGCCGCGCCGACCTCACCCGCCTGAACGACCTGTACCTCGACGTGACCCTGCGCGCCGCCCGCACCGACCTGCGCCCCCTGCTGGGCCGCTTCGCAGGGGGCCGGGTGAGCGTTCACCTGCCGGAAGAGCCCGTGTCCTGGGTCGTGGACCCGGGCCGGGTGCGCCAGATCGTCGAGAACCTCGTCGAGAACGCCCTGAAGTACACCCCCGGCCCGGTCGGGGTCACCCTGAGGATGAGGGCCGGGCAGCCCGAGATCACCGTGCGCGACCACGGCCCCGGCCTGTCCCCCGAATTGCGGCGGCGCGTCTTCCTCCCCTACGAGCGCGGTCCGCGCGGCCTCGCGGACGGGCAGGGCCTGGGCCTCTCCCTCGTGCGCCGCTACGCCCGCGCCCACGGCGGCGACGTGACCCTGGAGGACGCCCAAGGCGGCGGCACCCTCGCCCGCGTCACCCTGGGCGAGCCCCCCCTGGTGGACGCGGGCGAGGGGCGGGGCTGAGGGGCCACGGTCCTTCCGCCCGACCTCAAGCTGCCGCCAAGGACGGCGCAACGTCCCTTGAGGAACACCGCGCCCGTCGCCGTCCAGGGGGCCGTTATGCTGAGCGGCCCATGAGAAGATTCCTCGCGCTGGCCCTGCTGTCGTGCCCGTCCGTCCTCGCGCAGCCGCAGACCCTCAACCGGGCGGTGCAGGCGCCCGCCGGGGCCCTCACCGTGGCGGAGAGCGGCGCCACCCTCGCCCTCGACTGCGCGGGCCGCAGCGTGACCGTCGCGGGGGGCGGCAACACGCTCTCGCTGCAAGGCGTCTGCGACTTCGTGAACGTCACCGGGAGCGGCAACGTGATCACGCTGGGAGGCGCGCGTGTCCTGCAATTCCTCGGCAACGACAACCGCGTGACCTGGACCAGACGCCCCCGCTACGTGTTCACCAACGCCCGCACGACCGGGAACACGGCGGCGCAGGCCCGGTAGAGCGTTTGACACGGTAAAGCTGTCATGCTGAGCGCAGCGAAGCGTCTCCAACGCGCCGGCCGAGACCCTTCTTTCGTCGAATGCTCCGGGAAGCGGAGGCAGCGCGACGGATCAGCCGCAGGTCGGAGCTAGCCGGACGGGAGCGCCCCTCACGGCCCCGGTGCCGGGGTGGCGAACACCTGGGTCCAGTAGCGCCCGTACTCGGAGTCCGGGCCGCTCACGTACGACACGCCGAGGCGGGTGAAGTCGCCCATGATGTTGCGGCAGTGGCCGGGGCTGCGCAGCCACCCGGCGACGACCTCCTCCGGCGTGGTCTGCCCGGCGGCGATGTTCTCGGCGGTCGTCTGCGCCTCGAATCCGGCCGCCTGAACCCGCAGCCACGGGGTGCTGCCGTCCACCGGGCTCTGGTGGTCGAAGTAGCCGTGCAGGGCCATGCCCGCCGACTGGGCGAGGGCGGCCACCTCCAGCGTCGGGTCGCGGGTGAGGGGGGGGAGGGCGGGGCCGCCGCCTTGCAGGGTGGTGCAGTTCCAGCCGCGCGCGCGGGCCTGATTGGTCAGGCGCAGCACCTCGGTCTCGAAGGGCACGCTGAGGGTCAGCGGGGCCATGCGGAAGGTGAGTGACTGCTCCAGCGCCCCGCCCGTGCCCGTCAGCCGCACGGAGGCGCGGTGTTGCCCCGCCGGGACGGGGACGGGCTCCGCCCCCACGGCCCGCCCGTCGAGCGTGAAACTGGGCGTGGTGGGCCGGTACACCACGCTGCCCGCCGCGCTAAGGCGCACCTCGCCGTCGCCGAGCAGCAGCACCAGTCCGGCCCGCTCGGGTCCGCTGCTGGCGACCTCGACCTGGCTGGTGGCCGTGGAGCGGACCCGGCCGCGCGCGTCGAGCAGGCTCGCCCGCAGGGTGTAGGTCCCGGGCCGGTAGTACGTGTGGGTCACGCGCCGTCCCTGCCCGGTGCCGCCGTCCCCGAAGTCCCACTCCACGCGGTACTCGGCGGGAGCCTGCGCCGTGAACGACACGCTCAGCGGGGCGCGCTGCTCCTCGTTCATCGAGAGGCTCACCCGGAATCCCACGGGCTGCGCCGCACACGCCCCCACCAACGCCATCCCGGGCACGCCCGCCAGCAGCGCCAGCAGGCCCCTCCGCATCCTCAACCGAGTCACCCGGACAGCCTAGCGGCCCGGGGGCCACGTCCGGCGTGAGGGAAGCCACCACGGCCCGCCCCCTCAATGCACGTCCGTCACGTCCGCCAGCAGTTCCGCCAGTTGTTCCTTCGCCCGGAAGACGCGGCTTTTCGCCGTGCCGACCGCCACCCCCTGAATCCGGGCGATCTCGTCGTAGGGCAGGTCCTCGACGAAGCGCAGCACGACCGCCTCGCGGTACTCCTCCGGCAGCCGCATCAGGGCCCGCTGCACCCGGTCCTGCGCGTCGGCGCTCTCGGCGGCCTGCACCGGCGAGCGGGCGGCACTCGTCACCTCGAAGCCCACGTCCTCGCGCGCCTCCTCCAGGCTGAAGCGCTGGAGCTGCTTGCGGCGGTGAGACTCGATCTGGGTATTCCGCGCGACCTGATACAGCCAGGGCAGCACCCGCTCACCCGCGCGGAAGGTGCGGATGCTTCTCCACGCCCGGTAAAAAACCTCCTGGGTGAGGTCGAGCGCGTCGTCCGCGTTGCCCTCCAGACGGTAGAGGTAGGCGTACATCCGCCCCTCGTAGGCGCTCACGAAGTCGTACCACGCGGCCTCCTCCCCGTTACTGAGGCGGGCGAGCAGCTCGGGCGTGAGGACATCGGGCACTTCGGTCACGTCCCGCCCACCATACCGCCTCGTTCCGTGCAAGGAGTCAGCCATACGGCGGACGCTAGGCTGCGCCCCGCCCGTGCCCCCCGACACCCTCTCCACCACCGCCCTCATAGGCGCCCTTCGGCCCCTCCTCCCCGACCTCAGCGTCGGTGCCCTGCTGGGATTTGCCACCGGGCTCGCCCTCAAGAAGCTCGGGCGGGTCACCCTCGTCGCGCTGGGCCTGCTCGTTCTGACCCTGCAACTCCTCGCCTCTTTCGACCTCGTGACCGTCCACTGGTCGCGCGTGCAGGCCCTCGCCGACCCGTGGCTGCGGCAGGGAGGCGAGGCGGGGGCCGGGTGGCTGGGGCGGGTGCTGACGGCGCGGCTGCCCTTCGCGGGGGCGTTCACGGCGGGGCTGCTGGTGGGGCTGCGGGCGCGGGGGTGAGCTGCAAAGCGTCCTTCTGCCGAGCAAGAACCTGGGGCTGGAACGGCCTGAGAAGTTCCTCCCCCTTGACTCGTGGAGCTGCTTGCAGAGGGGGAGGTTGGGAGGGGGTGAGCGGGCAGGGCGTCGGGAGCAGGGGGAATATCGAGGCAGCCGCACTCCAGGCGCGTTGGGGGGCGGGCCCGTCACCCCCCTCTCATGCGGAGCTTTACAAGTCCCAACCTCCCCCACAAGGGGGAAGGAGTTACCCGCACCTACGCGACCGGCGCGACCGTGTCCGTGTGAATCTGCCGCGAGCCCTCGCCGCCCTGCCCCCTGAGCAGCGGCATGACGAGTTCGCCGAAGCGCCGCGCCTCCTCCAGGTGCGGGTAGCCGCTGAAGATGAAGGACGAAAAGCCCATCGTCTCGTACCGCCGAATCTTGGCCGCGACCTGCTCTGGGCTGCCGATCAGCGCCACGCCCACCCCGCTGCGGGCCATGCCGACGCCCGCCCAGAGGTTCGGCTCGACGAGGAGGTTCCCGTCCTCCAGCCCGCGCAGCATCTCGATCTGGCGCAGTTGGCCCACGCCGTCCACGTGCTTGTAGCTCTCCACAAAGGCCTGGCGCACCTCGGGGTCCACCCGCGAGATCAGGCGTTCAGCCGCCTGCCACGCCTCCTCCTCGGTCTCGCGCACGACGACGTGCGTCCGCAGGCCGTAGCGGAGGGCTCGGCCCGTTTCCCCCTCCAGCGCCCGCATCTGGCCCATTCGCTCGGCCAGCATGTCCTCCCGCTCGCCCCACATCAGGTACACGTCGGCGAGGTCGGCGGCGATGCGCTGCGCGACGGGCGAGGCGCCCCCGAAGTAGATCGGGATGGGCTGCACAGGCGGCGGGTCCAGCACCGCGTTCTCGAAGGCGAACAGCTCCGAGCGGTGGCTCACGGGCGGCGGCTGGGTCCAGAGCTGACGCAGGATGGACATGAACCCGCGCGTCCGCTCGTACCGCTGGGCGTGCGGCTCGAAGTCGCCGTACATCGCGTTCTCGGCGGGGCTGCTCCCCGTCACGATGTTCACCCGCACCCGCCCGGGGAAGAGGTTTTGCGCCGTGGCGAGCATCTTCGCGTACATGGCCGGGTGGAACATGCCGGGCCGCACCGCGATGAGGAGCCCCGGGTCCGTCTGCGCCGTCCGCGCGAGGGCCGCAATCGCCGCCGTGTAGTTCTCGTGTTCGCTGTGGTAGTTCGTCGCCGTCAGCAGCGCCTCGAATCCCGCTTCGCCCGCCGTCGTGATCAGGCTGGAGAGGTAGGGCAGCGTGGGCCTGCGCGGCGGCTTCTCCCGCGTGCCGATGAACTCGCCGTCCCGGGAGAGCTGGAGGAACCACAGGAATTCGGATGGGGAGGGTTGGGTCATGGGAGCCTCGCTAGGTGAGCGGGTGTCGGTTCTTTTCTCCCTCTCCCCCTGCGGGAGAGGGCCGGGGTGAGGGGGCGTGTGACCAGCGTCAGGGCCATCAAGAGGGCTTGCCTCTTCCTCCCGCCGCGCTGGTGGTCGCTTGCGGTCACCCCCTCCCAGCCTCCCCCCTCAAGGGGAAGGGGTAGTAACGTGAACGCTTAAGCGGTGATACTTCCCCTTCACGCCTTCACCCCGCCTGCCGTCAGCCCCGCCACGAACCGCTTCTGGAACACGGCGATCAGCACGACGATGGGCACCACCGCGATCACCACCGCCGCGCTGATCAGCGGCCACGGGAACGCGAATTCCCCCTGGTACAGCGTCACGCCGACCGATACGGTCCGCATGTTGAGCCGCGTGTTGAAGCTCAGCGCCAGCAGGAATTCGTTCCACGAGTTGACGAAGACGAGGAGCGCCGCCGTCACCACGCCCGGCAGGCTCAGCGGCAGCACGATTCGGGTCATCGCGCCGACGCGGGTGGAGCCGTCCACCATCGCCGCCGATTCGAGGTCACGCGGGATGGCGCTGAAAAAGGCGACGAGCGTGAGGATGGCGACGGGCAGGCTCAGCGCCGCATAGGGGAGGATCAGGGCGGGGTAGGTGTTGAGGAGTTGCGCGCTCCGCATCAGCCGGAAGAGGGGCACGAGCAGGCTCACGACCGGCAGCATGGAGAAGGCGACGACAAGGGTGAGCAGCAGCCCCCGCGCCCGAATCTCCAACCTGGAGAGCGCGTAGGCTGCGGGCACCGCGACCGCCACGCACAGCGCCGTGCTGAGCAGGCTGACGATCAGCGAGTTCATGAAGAAGGTGCCGAAGGGCTGCTCGGAAAACACCCGCGCGTAATTGGCGACATCCGGCTGGGAAGGGAGGTATTGCACCGGGAACTGCTGGAGTTCTCCCTCCGTCTTCAGGCTGGTGAGCAGCATCCACACCAGCGGGAAGAAGCCGCCGAAGACGAGCAGGGCGAGGCCGAGGGCGCGAACAACCCGTTCGCTCAGGTTCAGTCGGGGAGCCTGTTCCATCTCAGCCCTCCCCGCCGCGCACGAAGCGCACGTAGACGAGCGTGACGGCGAGGCTCACCGCGAACAGCGCCACGCTGAGGGTCGCCGCGTACCCGAAGTCCAGAAACTCGATGCTCGTGCGGTAGATGTAGACGCCGAGCGTTTCCAGAAGTCCCTGCGCCGGGGCCTGCTGGATGAACGTGTACGGGATGTCGAACACCTGCACGGCGCTGATCGCCCGGAAGATGAAGGCCACCGCGAGGCTCGGCGCGAGCAGCGGCAGGATCACCCGCCAGAAGGTCTGCACTCGCGTCGCCCCGTCCACGTCCGCCGCTTCCGTCAGCTCGCGCGGGATGCCCTGAAGGCCGCCCAGCACAATGAGGGCGACGAAGGAACTCGTCTTCCAGACAATCGTGATCACCATCGCCACGACCGCGAGTCCCGGGGTCGAGAGCCAGCGCAGGGGCTCCCCGACGATGCCCGCCCGCACCAGCACGTCGTTCACCACCCCGTACTGCCCGTTGAACAGCCAGGCGAAGATCAATCCCGTGATGACGGGCGGCATCGCCCACGGGAGCAGCAGGGCCACCCGCGCCAGCCCCCGCACCCGGCTCGGCGTGTGGGCGAGCAGCGCCATCGGAATACCGACGAGGAAGGAGCCGCCCACCGTCAGCACCCCGAAGAAGAGGGTGTTGCGCAGGGCGGTCAGGAAGCGCGGGTCCTGCACCATCTGCGCGTATTGCCCCAACCCGACGAAGGGCGTGCCCGCCCACGGCTCGGTCAGCTTGTTCACGAACAGGCTGTCGCGGAAGGTCGTCAGCATGGGAAAGAGCAGCACGCCGCACAGCAGCAGGGCGGCGGGGGCCAGGAGGAGGGCGGCGAGCAGCCCGTCTCCCCCCCGCCTGCGCCGCGACCGGGGAGCGGGGGCCGTGCCGACGTTGCCCGCCTCAGTGCGCAAGACCGGACCTCCCTTCCCTCACTTCAGCACGCCGCCCAGGTCGCGCTGCATGTCCTTCAGGGCCGCGTCCACCGTCTTGCTGCCCGCGACCGCCGCCGACACGTTGTTGCGGATGATCTCCGACACGCGCGGATAGGCGGGCGTGATGGGCCGGGGCCGCGCGCCCGTCACGATGCGGTAGAGGTCCTTGAAGTGCGGGTTGGCGGCGAGCACCGCCCGGTCGTTGTAGAGGCTGGCGCGCACGGGGAGGTAGGCACCCTTGACCGCCATCTCGCGCTGCACGTCGGCGCTCGCCATGAATTGCAGGAGTTTCGCGGCGGCGGGCTTGTTCCGGCTGTACGCGCTGACCGCCCACTGCCAGCCGCCCGTGCAGGTGGCGGTGGCGTTCTTGCCGAAGGCGGGCAGGGGGGCCACCCCCACGTCGCCCTTGACCCGCGTGGGCTGCGGGCTGTTGCCCTGGAAGTGCGCCCAGGCGTAGCTCCAGTTCAGGCCGAAAAGGACGCTGCCCGCCTGGAACTGCTGGCGCGAGTCGTCGGTCTTCATCTCGGCGCTGGCAGGAGGCGCGATCTTCGTCTTCACCGAGTTCACGAGGAAGCCCAGCCCCTGCCGCCCCGCCGGGCTGTCCACCGCCCCCACGTTGCCGCCCGCCGTCCACAGCGTTTGCAGGAAGTTGCAGACCGTCCCCTCGATGGGCGCCCCCTGGAAGTTGAAGCCCTGAAGGTTTCCGCCCTCCGCCTTCTGGATGCGCGCGGCGGTCGTGGCGAGTTCGTCCCAGGTGCGCGGCACCTTCGCGTTGTACTTCGCCAGGAGGTCCTTGCGGTAGTACAGGAACTGCGCGTCGGTGAAGGCGGGCATCGCGTAGAGCTTGCCCCCCACCGTCGCCGCGTTGATCGGCCCCTTCAGGAAGGCGCGCAGGTAGGCGTCCTTGCTCGGCAGGTAGGCGTCGAGCGGCTCGGCCCACCCGGCGGCGGCGAAGGTCGCGGTCCGCACCACGTCGATCAGGAAGACGTCGAGGCTGGGGTCCCGCGCGGCGAGGACGGTCGTGAGGTACTGGTTTTGCGCCTCGCTCGTGGCGCCGCCCGTCTCGATCTTCACCTCGATATTGGGGTTCTGGCGCTCGAAGCGGTCGAAGAGGGGCTGGAAGATTTCGGGTCGCTGCTGGCTCCCCATGAACACGGTCAGGGTGGTGGGCGCGGCGCTGGCGGCTCCCGTGAGGGCGAGGAGGGCGGTGAGGGTGAGGCGGGTACGCATGGAAAACCTCCGGTGCTGGGGTGGTGGCCCAGGGGAAAAGACGACCGAATCTGTCAACCATCAGGAACCAGCAGGCTGCCCCGATGTGCCGGGGTAACGCGAGGAACTGTCGTTGCTCCTCCAGAGTAGAGCGTGCGCGCCCCGCACTCCACCCTCCGGTCCACCTTCGCCTCAGAGGTACGCGAGCGACCACTCCGCCCGCCCGTGCCCCAGCCCGGCTTTCAAGAGGGCGAGCCCGTCCGGCGGGGTATCCCGGTGGTGAGGCAGCCCGGCGGCGAGCGCCTCGAACTCCTCCAGGGGCCGTTTCGCGGGGGGATGGATCACGTCCGAAACGGCGCCCCCTCGCACCCCGTACATCGCCCCGTAGACCTGCCCGCGCCGCGCGTCCTGGGAGACGGCGACCCGGCCCTCCGGCGTCTCCCCACCTGGTCCGCGCACCAGCCCCTCCAGGGTGGAGACGCCGAGGACGGGCACGCCCCACGCCCGCCCCAGCCCCAGCGCGTAGCTCGCGCCCACCCGCACCCCCGTGTACGAGCCCGGCCCGGTGCCGATCACGATGCGGTCCGCCCGGAAGGGGAGCCCGGCCTCCCCGAACATCGCCCGCACCGCGTCGGCGAGGCGTTCGGCGTGGGCGCGGCCCACCTCCTCGGAGAATTGCCGCTCGCCGCCCGGCCACATGACGGCCAGCGTGAGGAAGGGCGTGGCGGTGTCGAGGGCGAGGGTGACGGGGGGGGCTCCAGGCATCGCGGGCATTCTAGGCCCGGCCCGCCTTGTCACCCCTCCAGGAACGTGAGGTTTGCCGCGATCAGCCCCGGCGCGGCCCGGTGGTATGGTGATCGCATCATGACGAACATCGCCAAGGGGCTGGAAGGCGTGCTCTTCACCGAGAGCAAACTCACCTTCATCAACGGGACGGAGGGCATCCTCACGCACCTGGGCATCCCGATTCAGGAGTGGGCGGAAAACAGCACCTTCGAGGAGCTGTCTCTCGCCCTGCTCGACGGCGGGCTTCCCACCTCGGGCGACCTCGCGGCCTTCGACGCCGAACTCAAGGCCAACCGTGCGGTGTCCCCGCAGCTTCTGGAGGTCATCGCCGCGATGCCCCGGGGTGTGCACCCCATGCAGGCGCTGCGCACCGCCGTCTCCTACCTGGGCCTGCTCGACCCCCAGGCCGAGGAGACGACCGAACAGGCCCGCCGCGCGATCTCGGTCCGGATGATCGCCCAGTTCGCCACCGTGATCGCCGCGATCTACCGGGCGCAACAGGGCCAGGAGGTCGTGGCCCCCCGGCAGGATCTCACCCACGCGGGGAACTTCCTGTACATGCTGACGGACAAGGAGCCCAGCCCCGAGCAGGCCCGGCTCTTCGACATCGCGCTCGTGCTGCACGCCGACCACGGCATGAACGCCTCAACCTTCACGGCGATTGCCACGAGCTCCACCCTCAGCGACATGTACTCGTGCATCACGTCGGCCATCGGGGCGCTGAAGGGCCCGCTGCACGGCGGCGCGAACGAGGCCGTGATGGACATGCTCGACGAGATCGGCACGCCGGACAGGGCCGCCGAGTACATCACGGGCAAGCTCGACCGCAAGGAAAAGATCATGGGCGTGGGCCACCGCGTCTACAAGTCCTTCGACCCGCGCTCGCGGGTGCTGCGCGACTACGCCGAGCACGTCGCCAACAAGGAGGGCAAGAGCCACTATTACCAGATTCTCGAAGTCATCGAGAAGACGGTCGTGGACCGCATCGGCTCCAAGGGCATCTACCCGAACGTGGACTTCTACTCCGGCACGGTGTACTCCGACCTCGGCATCACGAAGGAATACTTCACGCCGATCTTCGCCCTGGCGCGCATCAGCGGCTGGTGCGCCTCCGTGATCGAGTACACGCGCGACAACCGCCTGCTGCGCCCCGACGCCGTATATACGGGAGAAAGCGATCAGCATTACGCGCGCATCGAGGAGCGGGGCGGGCAGGAGTTGCAGCGGGCGGAGGGGTAAGGCCAGGAGGCAAAAAACCAAAAACGGAGGGCCGGAGCTGGGGTGCTCCGGCCTTTTGCAGTTTCCTTTCTCCGTCGGGGAGGACTTCACCCTCCCTACGCGCTCATCCCCTTGCTGCCGTGCAGGGTCCGCTCGACCGCCTCGGTGACCTCCGCCTCGAAGCGGCGCAGATGTTCGCGCAACCGCTCCAGCTCGGTGGGGCCGAGGTCGCGCAGCCACAGCACGGCGCGGCCCAGCACGGCGAAGGTGAGGGGGGAGTCGCCCTCCTCATCCTCGTCGTCCACGGGATCGAGGTTCAGGGAGCCGTAGTCGAGGCCCTGGTTCATCAGGTTCATGCCCATCAGGATGTCGGGCAGCGAGTCTTCCTCGACGTACAGGTCGAGGTCGAGGTGCAGCCGCACGATCACGCCGCCCCGGTGGTCGGGGTCGGCAAAGAGGGCCACCCGGCTTTCCCCGTTGCGGACAAGCGCGCCGTCCTCGACCGTCTCGACGGCCATGCCGCTCGCCTGGAGCGCCCGCACGATGCGCTGGAGTTCCGTCATGCGGGCGAGTATAGAGCGGGTGCCTACGGGCGAAACGGCCCGTGGGCACCTTGGAGGAACCCTGCCCCCGTCGCCCTCAGCCGTGGTACACCCACGCCCCACCCTGCCACGTCCGCGCCAGTTGCCCCAGCAGGTGCAGGTGTTCGGCGTGCGCCAGCGTCTCGGCGAGGGCGAAACGGCGCCCGGCAGTGTTCAGGTCGCGGGGGAACATCGCCAGGGAGAGGCGGTAGGCGTCGCGCGGCTCCTTCTGCGCCTCCTCGCGGATGAAGTCCAGCCGCTCATGGTGGTGCCCCCGCAGCTCCCGGGCGCGGGCCTGCACCCCCTCCATAACCGGGCCGTGGTGCCCGACGACCGCCCGGGCGGGGTTGAGGGCTTCCAGCTTGCCGAGCGTCTGGAGGTAGTCGCCGAGGGGATCGGGCCGCGTGTAGGCGTAGAGGCCCACGTTCGGGCTGATGCGCGGCAGGATGGCGTCCCCGGCGATCAGCAGGCTTTCTTCCGCGTTCCACAGCCCCAGGTGCCCGTCGGCGTGGCCGGGCAGCCACAGCACCTCCCACTCCCCGCCCGCCAGGGGGACGTGCTGGCCCTCGCGCAGGGGCTGGACGCGGCTCGCCGGGTGGACGCGCGCCTTGCCGCGGCGGCTGTCGTGCTCCAGCGTCTCGATCAGCTCACGTGGCAGGCCGTGGTCCCGCATGTGCTTGATGTGGCCGGGCAGCCACTCCTCCCACAGGTGCCAGTACCGCTCCCCGCGCCCGATCTCCACGTCGAGCATCTGCACCGCCGCGCCGCTGCGTTCCTCCACCACGCCCGCCAACCCGTAGTGGTCGGGGTGGTGGTGGGTCACGATCACCCGCTCCACGTCCGGCCAGTGCAGGCCGAAGGCGCTCAAGCCGTCCTCGATGGCCTGCCGGGCTTCGGGCGTGTCGAGCGCCGTGTCGATCAGGGTGACGGGACCCTGCCGGGGCGCGTCGATCAGGACCGTCACGGTTTTCATCGGGTAGGGGATGGGCACCTGGAGGGCGTGCAGGGTGCCGAGCACCGGGGTCAGGGCGGGGGCGGAGGCGGTCATGTGGGGCAGGCTACCACCGGTCCTGGTCAACGGTCCCCCTCACGCCTGCAAGGTCAGCGGCTCCACTCGGACGCCGCCTGCCCCGTTCAGGTGCAGCCACGCGCACGCCACCGGCAGCGAGAAGCGGCGCGGGCCGACCGAGCCGGGGTTGAGGTACGTCACGCCGTCCCGCTCCTCCACCCTCGGCTGGTGGGTGTGCCCGCTGATGACCAAGCGGATGCCCGCCGCGCCGGGGGAGAGGTCGAGGTCGTTCAGGTCGTGCAGAATGTATGTTCCTGCGCCTTCAAGCTCGACGAGCAGGGTTTCTGGCAAGTGGGAGAGAGGCGGCGTGCGGTCCACGTTCCCGCGCACGGTGTGGACGGGGCCGGGGGTCGCCTCCCGTAGGGCGGTCAAGACCTCCGCCCTCCCCACGTCTCCCGCGTGGAGCACGGCATCCGCCTTCCGTGCCAGGGCCAGCACCTCCGGCCGCAGCAGCCCGTGGGTGTCGGAGAGGACGAGGACGCGCATGGGGGAAGTCTAGAGGGTGGAAGGAGAACGGAGGCCCAACCTCCAGACAGCCCCAGTTTCACCGGGCAAGAAAAACGCCCCCCGTGAGGAGGGCGCCATCGTCCGAGGGTCCCGCTTACAGACGGCGCTGGATCGACTGGAGGCTGGGGCTGTCGGCCCAGGCCTGGCCCTGCTGCACGTAACGGCGGGCGGTGTCGCGGTCGCCGCGCTGAAGGGCGATGTAGGCGAGCTTGGCGGCGCTGAGCGACGCGAGCTGCTTTTCCTGATCGCTCAGGTTGCCCAGGCGGCTCCAGGCGTTGTAGGCGTTGATCCACCACTGGGTCTTGGTGTAGAGCTGCGCGAGGTACGCCTGGTAGTCGCGGTTGGTCGCTTCCTGATTCGCCGCGTAAAAGGCGTGGGTCACGGACGCCTTCCAGAGGGTGCGGTCGAAGAAGGGCACCGGGTAGGCCACGTCGGCCTGCACCGCGAGTTCCTGGGCGCGGGTGAAGTTGTCGGACGCACTCAGGGTGGAGGGGTCCACCTCGGTGGCGGGCGCGGCGGTCGTGGTCTGGGTGGTCGTGGTGCTCGTGTCGGTCGGCGCGGTCGTCGTGTCCGTCTGGGTGGTGCTCGTGCTGGTGGTGTCGGTCTGGGTCGTGCTGGTGTCCGTCTGGGTCGTCGTGTCGGTGGACGGCGTGGTGGTGTCCTGCGCGGCGGCGAGGCCAGCGAGCGCGAAGGCGGTCAGCATGAGAATCTTTTTCATAGCGAGTCGCATCTTAAGACGCTAGCCTGGCGGGCGTCCACCGACCCCCACCCCCTGTAAAGGGCCCTTAAAGGGACTGTAAAGGAGCTCACCTTCACCATGAGGACACCCCTCTCGCTCGCCTTCCTGCTGCCCCTCACCCTCTTTCCCGCCCTCGCCCAGACGCCCGGGGCGCCGCCGGTGACGTCGCTCGGCGACCTCAAGGTGGTGTCGAGCGTCGCCGTGACGGAAGGCGGCGACCTGATCTTCGTGGGCACCGACGCCCGGGTCCACCGCACCGACACCCGCGGCACCGAGCGGTGGAACTTCGGGGTCGGCGACCTGGGCCGCGCCCACCCGGTCATCACCCCGCAGGGCACGGTGATCGCCGCCTCGTACGACGATTCTGTCTACGCCCTCGACCCCACCGGCAAGCTCTTGTGGAAGACCAAGCTCGACGGCGACCTCTTCGCCAGCCCCGCCCTGCGCCCCGACGGCAGCGTGATCGTCGCCACGGCGGGGGGGACCGTGTACGCGCTCTCGCCCCAGGGCCAGGTCGTCTGGAGTTTCAAGGTGGGCTCGCCCGTCTTCAGCAGCCCCGCCGTGGCGGCGGACGGCACGATCTACTTCGGCGGCCAGAACAACTCGCTCCACGCCCTGACGCCGAACGGCCAGTTGAAGTGGACCTTCCGCGCCGGGTCCACCGTCTTCAGCAGCCCCGCGCTCGACGCCCAGGGCAACGTCTACTTCGGTTCCGGCGACCGCCGCATCTACTCGGTCGCCCCGGACGGCAGGGTGCGCTGGGTGCGTCCCACCGGCCTTTTCGTGAACGCCAGCCCCATCGTGACGGGCGGCGGGCTGGTGGTCGTCGGCAGCTACGACGGCAACGTCTACGCGGTGAGGACGAGCGGGGAGGACGCCTGGGTCTACCCCACCGGGGCCCCGGTCGCCGCGTCTGCCGCCGAGCTGAGCGACGGGACCCTGGTGGTGGGCGACCTGCAAGGGACGGTCCACGCCATCGGGCCGAACGGCCAGGGCCTCTGGAAGATTGCGACCGGCAAGAAGATCGACACGCCCGTCGCGGTGAGCGACCAGGGCACCCTGTACTTCTCGGGCGAGGGCGGGGCCCTGAACGCCATCGAGAAGCAGCGGCCCCTCGCCGACGGGCCCTGGACGAGTTTTCGCAACGTGCCCACCGGATGGGGCCGGGTGCTGACGGCGGGCGAGGCCGCGACCCGCACCGCCGCCAAACGGGCCGCCGCGACCGCCGTGCTGGCGGGGACTCCCCCGCGCGGGGCGACGCCCCTCCCGGTCCCGCCGCGACCCGCGGGCCCCGCGCCCGTGACCCCGGCCCCGCCGCCGGCCCTCACGCCCGAGCAGTACGCGCAGGCGGCGGGGCGGAGCGCCCGCACCCTCGACGGTCAGGTGTACCTGCCCCTGCGCGAGCTGACGGGCGCTCTGGGCACCCCGATCCGGCTTCTCACCCCGCGCACCGCCACCCTGACGCTGCCCGCCGGAAACGGGGTGCAGGCCGCGCTCTCGGGCGTGCCGGTGCCCGTGCGCTACGTGGACCGCGCCCCCTTCGTGCCGCTCGCCGCGCTGGCGGAGCTGCCCGGCGTCACGCTCGCCGCCCGCCGCGCCGCCGGGGTGAGCGTCACCCTGGCGGGGCGCACCGTCACCCTGCCCCTGAACGTGCCCGCCCTCACCCCCCTGCGCGGCCAGCCGGAATACCCGGCGCTGATCCGGCGGGGCGGCTGAGCGGGAGGGGGCCCGCCCCAGACACGGGACCGGACAACGAAGAGGCCCGCCATTTCCGGCGGGCTTTGTTCGTGATGGGTGGGAGGACCGGGCTTCAGGTCGCCAGGGGCTTCGAGCGGGTGTCTTTCCAGATGCCGCGACTTCCGGCCCGGAGGGTCCCGGCACGCGGCCGGGGGACGTGGGGGGGATGGGGACGGGCGGGCACGGCGGGGCGGGGGGGGGGCGTTGACATGGGGGGCCTCAGCGGTAGGTGTCCACGAACGCGGCGACGTTGAGCGTGCCCGCGCCGAGTTTGCTCTTGAAGGTCGGGTCGAGGTGGGCTCTGGCGGTGGCGCGCAGGTCAGTGACCAGCCGGGCGGGGCTGGTGACCCCCGCCGACATCGCCAGGGCGAGGGCGCCCGACACGGCGGGGGCGGCGAAGGAGGTCCCGGTCGCGCGGGCCACCTGATTGCCCGGGAAGGTGGTGAGGATCTCCTCGCCGGGGGCGGTCAGGCTCATGTTGGCGCCGTAGTTCGTGAAGTCCGACTTGTACAGCCCCGGGCCCACGCTGCCCACCGCCAGCAGACCGCTGCTCGCCGGGAAGGTCAGGCTGCCCACGTTCCGGGCGGGGTAGACCATGCCCTCGGTCCCGTCGTTGCCGCTGGAATTCACCACGAGCACCCCCTGGGCGAGCGCCCCGGCGATCACCGTGTTCAGGGCGACGGAGTCGCCAGCGGCGCCCAGCGAGAGGTTGATCACCCGGGCGCCGCTGGCGACGGCCCGGTCGATGGCCTGCACCACCCGCGACACCGGGGCGCTGCCGTCGGGGCCGAGCACCCGCAGGGGCACGATCTTCGCGTTCGGGGCGATTTGCAAGATCACGCCCGTCACCGCCGTGCCGTGCCCGTACTTGGCGCCCCCGCTCTGTTCTTCTTGCGGCACGGCGTCCCCGTCCACGTAGTCCCAGCCGGAGGCCGCGTCGATCCGGCCCTGGAGCAGGGTGTGGCCCAGGTCCACGCCCGTGTCGAGTACCGCGACCCTCACGCCCAGGCCGCGCTCGGGAACGAGCTGCTGGGCCTGGGGCAGCCCGAGGGCGCTCCAGTAGGCCACCGCGCGGTCCCAGTCGGCGGCAGGCAGGATGTTCGCCCCGCCCGCCCAGGCATTGATCCCTCCGGCCCACGCGTTGATCCCCCCGGCCCAGGCGTTGATGCCCAGCCCGCTCGCCTGGGGATCACCCGGCGCACTCAGCCTCACGTCGGCTTCGACCGTCATCGTCTGGACTCCCAGCGCCCGCAGGCTCTGGCCGCTCAGGCCCGTTCCCGCCGTCTGGTGGTCCTGGCCGGGCAGCGAGAGGATGGCGTACCCGGCCGCCGGGTCGAAGCTCAGAATCTGCGCCCCGGGCGTGGCGGCCAGGATCGCCTCACGTGTCACTGACTGTTGGATTCGCAGGGTGGCGATGCGGTGGTCCCCGCCCGCCGTCGCGGCCGAGTCCTGCGCGGGCGCGGCGGGCGCGCCGCACGAGGTGATCGCCAGGGTCGTCATCACCAGCGCGAGGCAGGAGAGGGTTCGGGCTTTGGTCTGCATGGTCGGTCCTCCTTGGAGCTGAGCGTGGGTCTTTCCCGGGCTCACGCCTTCATGGAAAAGAGTCTGGGCCCGTCGTGTGACTCCCCCGTGACTTCCCGGCCGTGCGGCGGGGCCCCCCGGCGGGTGGATTCGACCCGCCCAGGGCCCTCCCCCCGCGCCCCCGTTTCGGCCCGCCTGTTCATCTGGCTGTCACACAAGGCGTGGTCCCGGCGACCGGAGACGCGGGCCAGCGCGGGTGGGCCGCGCAGGGAGAGACCGACCGGCCGACCCGGTGGACGTTCTTCTCCTCCCGTCCGGGGCCAAGGCGCGGCGGACGGGGGACGGGCCGACCTGATCCTGAAGAACGCCGTCGCGGGCGCCCGGGAGGAGACCGGCGCCCGCACGGGTGGGGGAGGTGCTGGCTTACGGCCCCCGGCCGTCTTCCGGGGGTCCCGGTCAGGCCGAACCGGCGCAGACCCGGTCGCGTCCGGAATGCTTGGCCTGGTAGAGACGCTCGTCCGCCACCGAGATCAGGCGCTCGTGGTTGGGGCTGTGCGCGGCGGCGGCGACGCCGATGGAGAGGGTCACCCTCAGGTGGGGGTGGATCTGCGACCAGTCGAAGGCGTGGACGAGGGCCCGGACCCGCTCGCAGATGCGCTGGCCCTGGTGGAGTTCGGTGCCGGGAAAGACGAGCAGGAATTCCTCCCCGCCGTAGCGCCCGACGGCGCCCGGGGACCGCACCGCCTCCCGGAAGAGCCCGGCGATGGTCCGCAGCACCTGGTCGCCGACGAGGTGCGAGAACTGGTCGTTGATCCCCTTGAAGTGGTCCACGTCGGCCATCGCCACGCACAGCGGCCGCCCCTGGACCCGGCCCTGGAGGAACTCGTGTTGCAGCAGACCCTCGATGTGGCGGCGGTTGAACAGCCCGGTCAGACCGTCTTCCGACAGTTGCCGCTCCAGCAACCGGGACTGCTCCTCGAGCATGTTCACCAGGCTGCTCTTCTCGCTGTTGACCCGCTCCAGCGCCTCGTTGGCGCTTGCCAGCTCGATGGTCCGCAGGCGGTAGATCTGCGCCTCGGCCTTGGCCCGCTCGACATCGAGCTGGGTCATCAGGGCGCGGGTCTTGAGGGCCGCCGTGTGGTTGAAGATCTCGCGCTCGACCTCGTGGTGGCGCCGGTAGAGTTCGAACGCCTCCTGGTGACGGCCTTCTTGCGCGCACAGCTCGGAGAGGCCCAGGTAGACCGGAAGCTGCAACTCGCGCAGCTCCAGCTCCCGCGCCTGCCGCAGGGCCTCCTCGTAGGACGCCCGGGCCAGGGTGAGGTCCCCGGCCTGGTGGTGCACCCCGCCGAGCTCGAAGTGGTGCCAGGCCTCGTAGGTGGTGAGGCCCTCGGCCCGGGCGTCCGCGATGGCCTGCGCGAGCAGGGCCCGGCCTGCCTCCGGGTCACCCAGCCGCGCCGCCGCCTTGCCCGCGACGGACAGCGCCCGGTTTTTCTCGGGGAGGTTGCCCGTCTCCTCGGCGAGCGCTACGGCGGCCTGCGCCGACCGGGCCGCCCGCTCGATCTCGCCGAGGTCGAAGGCGATGTTCGCCCGGGTGTTGAGCGCGCGGGTGTGCGCCCTCACGTCCCCGGCCGCGCGGTAGAGGCCCAGGCTCTCCTCCACGAGTTGCCGGGCCTTGGTCAGGTCGCGCCCCTGGGAACTCAGGGTGGCGAGGTTGTGCAGGCAGTGCGCCTCCCGCAGCCGGTCGCCCTCCTCACGCGCGATCCGCAGCACGACCGCGAGGTGGTCGGCGGCCTTGTCGTACTCGTGCAGGCTGCTGTACACCCCCGCGATGAAGTTCGCGCAGTCGGCCTGCATGGCCCGGTCCCCGGTCAGGATGGCGAGGTCCAGCCCCTGCGAGAGGTGCCCCAGCGCCGCCTCGTACGCCCCCTCGACGAAGCGGTAAAAGCCCACCGTGCGGTGCGCCGCGCCCAGCACCCGCTCGTCGCTCGCCCCGCGCGTGAGGTCCAGCCCCCGCTCGGCCAGCCCGGCGCCGGTCTTGGGATCGCTCTGCCGCAATGCCCAGGCCTGCTCCAGCAGCGCCAGCCCCTCCCGGTGTTCGGGGGAGGCGGCCCCGGCGGGCGGCGCGTGCGGGGCCGGGGTCAGGGTGCGGGGCAGCAGCAGGGGGGCGAGCGAGGTCTGGTTGCTGGCGACGAGCGCGAGCAGCCGGTCGACCACCTCCGCGTCGAAGTGCACCCCCGAGAGGCGCCGGATCTCCGCCAGCGCGTCTTCCACGGCCCAGGCCTCCTTGTAGGGCCGCTCGCTCGTCAGGGCGTCGAACACGTCGGCGACCGCCACGATCCGCCCGGTGACGGGGATCGCGCTGCCCCTCAGCCCGCGCGGGTAGCCGCTGCCGTCCCAGCGCTCGTGGTGGGTCAGGGCGATCTCCTCGGCCATGCGCAGCAGCCGCGACGTGCTGCCCTCCAGCACCTTGGCCCCGATCACGGTGTGCAGCTTCATGCGCTCGAACTCCTCGGGGGTGTAGCGCCCGTTCTTGAGCAGCACGTCGTCGCCCACCCCGATCTTGCCGATGTCGTGCAGCCGCGCCGCCCAGCGGAGCAAGTCCACCTCCTCGGGCGGCAGGCCGAGCGACTGCGCGAGCCACGCGCTGAGTTCCCCCACCCGGCGGGTGTGCTGCCCGGTGCGGTCGTCGCGGTACTCGGCGGCCATGCCGAGCCGGGTCACGATCTCGATCTGCACGGCCTCCAGCTCGGCGGTGCGCACCCGCACGGTCTCCTCGGCCGCCAGCCGGGCGTGCTGCGAGGCGTCCCCGAGCTGGCGGTACATCTCGGCCTCGCGCCGGGCCCGCTCGGCCTCGAAGCGGGCCGTCAGCGACTGGGCCTGCCGCTCGCTCTCCTCGGTGAACAGCTCGCGCTCCAGGTCCCGGAAGGCGCGCAGGTAGGGGTAGGCCTCGGCCCCCCGCCCCCGCGCCTCCAGGCCGGTGAAGAGCGCCTCGAGGATGCTGAGCCGGGAGGCGTGCAGCCCGTGGGCCGTGGCGAGGGTGAGGGCCGCGCGCAGGTGAGCGGCGGCGGCGTCCGGCTCCCCCCGGCGAAACTCCAGCCGCCCCAGGCTGAGCAGGGCGCCCATCCGGCCCTGCACGTCCCCGGCCTCCTCGGCCCAGAAGAGCGACTGGCGGAACATCCCCGAGGCGCTCTCCACGTCGCCGCCCTCCAGATGCACCTGCCCGAGGTTGTCGTGCAGGTCGGTGAGGTGCCGGGTGAGGCCCTCGCGCCGCGCCCGCTCGATGGCGTGATGCAGGGTCCGCGCCGCCCGGTCGTGGTCGCCGAGGTCCTTGTGGGCGAGCCCCAGCATCCCCAGGGCGCCGAGCTCGGTCTCGAGGTCGCCGCAGCCCCGCGCGGTCTCGAGGCCGCCCTCCAGAAAGGGCAGCGCCTGGGCGGCCTGCCCCAGGGTCAGGAAGGTGTGGCCGATGTTCACCCGGCACGCCGCGCGCAGCTCCGCCGGGATTTCCAGGTACTGCTCGCCGAGCTGCTGGCACTGGGAGAGCGCCGCGAGCGCCTCGGCGTGGGCGCCCAGGTTCGCCCACAGCATCCCGAGGTTGTTCAGGCACTCGGCCTGCCCCACCCGGTCACCGCCCCGGGCCCGCAGCTCGGCCTCGCGCCCCTGCGCCGTGGCGGCCGCGCGAAACTGCCCCGAACGCTGGGCGGCGGCGGCGAGCAGCGAGAGGGCCTCGACCTCCCGGCCGTCCTCGCCCGCCTCGCGCGCCGCCTCCGCGTAGGCCCGCGCCGCCTCCACGAGGTCGGTGTCCGGCCCCCCGGCGGCCAGCGCCGCGCAGCGCTCGGCGTGCCCGGCGAGGTCGCCGCCCGGGAGGGCCGCGGGCCCGGCCACCTCAGTCCCGCGCGTGGACATGGCCCCTCTCCCCGGGCGCGGCGCCGGGCAGCCCGGGTGCGAGGCGGGCGAGGGCCAGCCGCAGCAGGTCGGAGGAGGTGCGGGCGTCCCCCGGGCAACTCACCTGCGAGGAGCACAGCTCCAGCGGAAAGGGGGCGTGGCGGGCCAGGCTCGCCAGCACGGGCCGCAGCCGCTCGCGCCAGCCCTCCAGGCCCGGTGCGGGGGGGCCCGGCGCGGGGAGGAGGGGCGCTTGGGGGGGAAAGCGCAGCAGCACCGCGAAGGTCGCGCCGTTGAGGCGGTAGACCCGGTCCTCGGTCCGGCGCGTCTCGCGCAGCGTGGCGGCCAGTCTCAGGATCATGTCGTTGCCGCCGGCGTACCCCACGGTGGCGTTCAGCGAGCGGATGTTGCCGATCTCCACCAGGGCCAGCCCGAACCCCGTCCCGTGCCGGGCGCTGTAGGCCACCTCGCCCGCGAGGTCCGCGAGAAACGCCTGGCGGTTGCCCAGCCCGGTGTCCTCGTCGGTCAGGGCGGCCGCCTCCAGCGCCTCCAGGTACAGCAGGCGCGCGAGCGTCCGCGTCACCGACCCCACGGCGGTGGGGAGCAGCGGGCTCGCCTCCCCCGGTCCGGGCGGTCGCCCCGCCTCGTCGTAGGGGTGGAGGGTGACCTCCCCGCCGCCCGCCTCCGGGGGAAAGGGCCGGTGGGGGGGCGTGCCCGGCGTCCCGTCCGCCCGCAGGCAGGTGGGCGCCGCGCCGCGCCCCGGCAGCCACGCCGCGCAGGCGGTCGTGCCCGCCAGCCGCGCGAGGACCGGGAGGGCCGCCGCGAGCCCCTCGGCGACGCCCCCCGCCCCCTCCAGCCGCCGCGACAGCTCGCCCAGGGCCTCCTGCTCGGCCCCCGCCCGCGCGAGGGCCTCGGTGCGGCGCCGCACCCGCTCCCCGAGGTCGGCGGTCAGGGCGCGCAGCTCCTGCTGGGCCCGCACGCGCTCCTCGGTCTCCAGGCACAGCCGCAGGGCCGAGTGCACCAGGGCGGCCACCGCCTCGAGCTGGGCGCGCGCCCCCGCGTCCCACCCGGCGCCGGGCTCGGCGAGAAGGGCCAGGGTCGCCCAGTGCCCCACGTCCGGCCCCACGAGGGGCAGCAGGGCAGCGGCCCGGGCGCGCCCCCCGCCTTCTCCCCCGAGGTAGACCGGGCCGCTCCCCTCCGGAACGGGCAGGGCCAGCCAGTCGGCGCGGGCGTCCCCACAGGTCTCCCGGACCTCCCAGCCCGCGCCCGCCGCCCCCAGCAGGGCCACGGCGCTCACCCGCAGGGGAGGGGCCAGCACCCCCCGCACCTCGCCGAGCACGGCCCGGGGGGTGCTGGCCCCCAGGACCCGGCGCCCCACGCCGAGGAGGGTGCGGGCGTCGGCGGAGAGGTGGGCGAAGTGGGGGAGGGCCTGGCGCCCGTCCGGCCGCTCCGGGCGGCGGTACCCCCCGCCGCGCACCGTCTCGATCACGTCGTCCCGGAGCTTGCGGCGGATGCGTTTGACGTACACGTCCACGATCCGGTCGTCTCCCCCGAACGCCACGCCCCAGACCCGTTCCACGATCTCAGCGCGGGTAAAGAGCCGCCCCCGGTGCCGCGACAGCAGCTCGAACAGGGCCTGCTCGCGGGCGGTCAGGGCCGCGCGGCCGGCCGGGCCGCGCCCGCCCACGCCGGGTTCCGGGTCGTCGGGCAGGCGGAAGGCCGGGGCTGGAGGGTGAGGAAGGGTCCGTGGCATAGCGGCACGTGGGCGACCCCCCACAGGACTCACCGTTCCGCCGGGGGGAGGAAGGGCAGATGTGAAGTTCGCCTCACCCGGGTATCTTGCCAGCCGTCCACTTACAGACTTCTCGCAGACCCGCACGGGGGCGGCCTACGGGCATTTCCCCCGTTCCATGAGGACGACGCGGCCCGCCCACGCCCGAAGCCCGGGAATGTGGTTGCCGGCTTCGCCCGGTCGTGGACCGAGATCAGGAGGTGGCACGCCCGTGGGCTCCGCGAAACGGCGGGTGAAGAGCGCCGGGGCCGGCCGGGACGTGGCGCCCGCTCTCCGCCTCCCCGGAGGACCCCGACCGGCCGTCTGCTCGGCGGGGGCAACGAACAACCCGCACCGAAGTGCGGGCCTTGGTTGGTGGAGTCGAGGGGGATCGAACCCCTGACCTCGTCATTGCGAACGACGCGCTCTCCCAGCTGAGCTACGACCCCATGAACTGTCTGCCCCGGGCGGGCGAGGGAGAATCTAGCATGGGCTTCGGGAGCCTGCAAGGGGTCCGGGGGAGGCGGTGTGGACGCCCTCACCCCGCGCCGGGGGAGGGGAGGGGTACACTCCCCCCCATGACGAGCCTGACCCCCGAGGCCACGCCCCCCGCATCGATCGGCCAGCCCGGCGCGGGCGAGCGGGAGGGCCGCTTCGCCTACAAGTTCGGCCAGGAGGGCATCACCTTCGACGACGTGCTGCTGCTGCCCCGCCACTCCACGGTCTTGCCGCACGAGGTCAGCGTGGAGACGCAGCTCACCCGCCGGGTGCGGCTGAACATCCCCTTCGTGTCGGCGGCGATGGACACGGTGACCGAGACCGCGATGGCCGTGGCGATGGCCCGCGAGGGCGGGATCGGCGTCGTGCACAAGAACATGCCCGTGGACGCCCAGGCCGAGATGGTCCGCAAGGTCAAGCGCAGTGAGAGCGGCATGATCGTCGATCCCATCACCCTGCCCCCCCACGCGACGGTCGGGGACGCCGAGCGCATGATGGGCGAGTACCGGATCAGCGGCGTCCCGGTCACCGACCCCGCGGGCAGGCTGCTCGGCATCATCACCAACCGCGACCTGCGCTTCTTGGACGACCCCGCCACGCCGATTGGGGACGTGATGACGCGCGAACACCTCGTCACCGTCCCGGTCGGCACCACGCTGGAGGAGGCGCAGGAGATCTTCAAGCGCCACCGCATCGAGAAGCTGCTCGTCACCGATGAGGGTGGCTTTCTGAAGGGCCTGATCACCATCAAGGACCTCACCAAGCGGGTCAAATACCCGCGCGCCGCGAAAGACAGCCTGGGCCGCCTGCGGGTCGCCGCCGCCATCGGCGTGGGGGCCGACCTGATGGACCGCGCCGGGGCCCTCGTCGCCGCCGGGGCCGACGTGCTCGTCCTCGACAGCGCGCACGGCCACAGCCAGGGCATCCTGAACGCCCTGACGCGGGTGAAGGATCATTTCGATGTGGACGTCATCGCGGGGAATATCGCCACGCGGGCGGGGGCGAGAGATTTGATCGCGGCGGGGGCGGACGCGGTGAAGGTCGGCATCGGACCGGGCTGCTTCGCCGCCGGGACCCGGGTGCTGATGGCGGGCGGGTATTACAAGAACATCGAGGACGTGCGGGTCGGAGACCGGGTGCTCAACATGCACGGGCGACCTGTCACGGTGGTGAATTCGTGGTGTACGGGCATCCGGGAGGTCATCGCACTGCGGCACGTCCACGCCCCGCGCGAGACACTGGTCACGCCCGATCACCGCTACTGGGTGGGCGACCTGAGCACGGTGAGCGCGGCGTCGGTGAGTTCGAGAGGGTATGCCCGTGCACTGGCCCAGCCGACCCGTCTTGGCGAGAGCAAGCTCAGGTGGAAGGCGGTGGGTGAGGCAGAGGGCGACGTGTTCCTGATGCCCCGCCAGCTCCACTTCGAGCTGCCCGACTCGCTGGAGATCAACCTGGGGGACTTCGCCGTCCGTCAGGGGCAGCTCCAGCGGCGGTACCAGACACAGATTCGGGAGAGTTATGACCTGGGCTACCTGTTCGGCACTTTCCTGGGCGACGGGCACGCCTTCCTTAATCACAATGGCAGCGAGACCCGCACGGGCTCGGAGGTCGGCCGGGTGGATTGGTTCTTCTCGCACGAGGAGGGGGAGATAGCCGACAAGGTGAGCGCCGCAGTCGAGAGGGTGACGGGCGTGCGCCCGGTGCGCAAGGATGACGGCAACCTGATTCGCCTGTACCTCTACTCCCTGCCCTGGGCTCGCCTCCTCGCAGGATTCGGCAAGCGGGAACACAAGGGGTTGCCTCACGCCTATCTGGTGAAGGACGAGGCGTACCTGCGCGGTCTCAAGGACGGCCTGATCGACAGCGACGGTTATATCGCCGCCGACGGTCGCCAGTGTTTCGTCAACACCTCACGCGCATTGCTGGAGCTGTTCGGGCTGCTGTGCCACCTCATCGACGGCAGCCTGCCGAATATGCACGTCGAGCCCGGCAACCTCGGCGGTCTCCAGGGTGTCAAGGGCGAACTGCTCGACTCCTACCGCGCCCGCCTGAACGTCTCGCACGCCGCCCGGCAATTTCCCGACTACAGCGTCGTCAAGCCCCTCTCGCGCCGTGACCTGAACCTCAGCCTGCCCGTCTACGACATCGAAGTGGACTGCCCGACCCACAGCTTTATCGCCGACAACGCGGTCGTCCACAACAGCATCTGCACCACCCGCGTCGTCACCGGCGTCGGTGTCCCCCAGATCACCGCCATCTTCGAGGCCTCCGAGGCCGCGCTGGAAGCGGGCGTCCCCGTCATCGCCGACGGCGGCATCAAGCAGACGGGCGACGTGCCCAAGGCCATCGCCGCCGGGGCGAGCGCGGTGATGATGGGCTCCATGCTCGCGGGCACCGACGAGGCCCCCGGCGAGGTCGTGCTGCGCGACGGGCGCCGCTACAAGAGCTACCGGGGCATGGGGAGCCTGGGCGCGATGGATCAGGGCTCGAGCGACCGCTACTTCCAGTCGGGCAGCCGCAAGTTCGTCCCCGAGGGCATCGAGGGCATCATCGCCTACCGGGGCCGGGCGGGCGAGGTCCTCTACCAGTTCGTCGGCGGCCTCAGGAGCAGCATGGGCTACTGCGGCGCCCCCGACCTCGCAACCCTGCGCGACACCGCCCAGTTCGTCCGCATCACGGGCGCGAGCCTGATCGAGAGCCACCCGCACGGGGTCACGATCACCAAGGAGGCGCCGAACTACGGGGGGAAGTAGGAGTTTTGGGGGCGCACGACTCTTCCCCAAGACGCCACAGGCTGACGGCAATTCCCTTTAGCCTTCGTGCATGGCCGAAATCTTGCTGTTCCACCACGCACAAGGTCAAACTCCGGGATTCCTCGCCCTCGCCGACGAGTGGCGGCGGGCCGGGCATGTGGTGCACACGCCCGACCTCTACCACGGGCGGACCTTTGACACCCTGGAGGCGGGCGTCGCCCACGCCCGGGAACTCGGGTTCAGCCACCTCCTCGAAGCGGGGGTGCGTGCCGCGGACGACCTGCCCTCCGGGTTGGTCTACGCCGGGCTATCGCTGGGGGTGATGCCCGCGCAGCGGCTGACCCAGACCCGCCCCGGGGCGCGGGGAGCCCTGCTGCTCCACGCCTGTCTGCCCGTCTCGGAGTTCGGCGAACACTGGCCCGCGGACGTGCCCGTCCAGATTCACGCGATGGAGGCCGACCCCTATTTCGAGGAGGACGCGGAGGCCGCCCGGGCGCTCGTTGGGTCGGCGAGTCGAGCGGAACTGTTCCTGTACCCGGGGGACGAGCACCTGTTCACGGATAGCAGCCTGCCCGCTTACGATGCCGCGGCCACCTCCCTCCTCCTGCGACGTGTGGGGGACTTTCTCAAGGGGAACTGAGGCTCCGCCGCCTTCCGCGTACTGCGTCCCAACCCCCACACCCCCGCGCCCCCACCCCTTACCCTGGAGGGCGTGAAGCGTCTCCTCACCGCCCCGCGCGAGCCCGTCAACGCCCTCACCCACTGGGGCGGGGCCGTGGCGGCGCTGGTCGTGCTGGGGCCGCTGCTGGGGTGGGCGGGGGCGCGGGGGCTGGCCCTGTGGCCTTTTCTCGTCTTCGGGCTGAGCATGGTGGTGCTGTACGCCGCCTCGGCGAGCTACCACTCGTTCGGAGGAAGCGAGCGGGGGCTCTTGTGGCTGCGCAAGCTCGACCACGCGGGCATCTTCCTCCTGATCGCGGGAAGTTACACGCCGGTCGCGTACTACGGGCTGGAGGGAGTGTGGCGTGACGGCGTGCTGGGCGTGATCTGGGGCATCGCGGTCACGGGGATCGTCCTCAAGCTCGTCACCATGCGGCTGCCGCGCTGGGTGAGCACGCTGCTGTACCTGGGGATGGGCTGGATCGCCCTGGGGCTGCTGCCGCAACTCGCGCGCAACCTGCCGCCCGCCGCGCTCGTCTGGCTGGCGGTGGGTGGGGTGCTGTACTCCATCGGCGCCGTGATCTACGGGACGCGGCGCTGGACTCCCCGCCCCGGAAGTCGCTGGCAGCACTGGGGCTTCCATGAAATCTGGCACCTGTTCGTGCTGGGCGGCACGGGCGCACACGTGGCGATGATGTTTCACCTGCGCTGAAGGCGGGCGCTCCGGGCCCCCGGCTGGAGCTTTCCTTCACCCAGCGGGTGGGGGACGGCGGGGGTAGGGTAGGCTCCCGACAATCCGGCTCTTTCACGTCGGTGGTCCTTTCCCTGGAGGTTCCCGCCCATGTTCTTGCGTATCGACAAACTCCAGTTCGACCTGCCGCTTCCCAACGAGAAAAACCCCAACGCCGCCGCCACCGTGCAGGAACTCTTCGGGGGCCGCTTCGGCGAGATGTCCACCCTGATGAACTACATGACCCAGTCGTTCAACTTCCGGGGCAAAAAGGAACTCAAGCCGTACTACGACCTGATCTCCAACATCGCCGCCGAGGAGCTGGGGCACATCGAACTCGTCGCCGCCACCATCAACGCCCTGCTGGCCGGGCCGGACGTGAAGAGCCGCGAGGAGCCCGTCGATCCCACGACCACGCCGCTCGACTTCGCCATCGGGATGAGAAACGCCCAGAACTTCATCGCAGGCGGCCCCGGCGCGATGGTGCAGGACTCGCGCAACATCCCCTGGACGGGCGACAACGTGTTTTCCAGCGGCAACCTCGTGCTGGACCTGCTGCACAACTTCTTCCTGGAGAGCGGCGCCCGGCAGCAGAAACTGCGGGTGTACGAGGCGGTCTCCGACCCCGTAGCCAAGGCCCTGACCGGCTACCTCCTCGTGCGCGGCGGCGTCCACCAGGTCGCCTACGCCAAGGCGCTGGAGACGCTGACGGGCGTGGAAATCACCAAGATGCTCCCGGTGCCCCACATCGAGACGGCCAAGATTCCCGAGTCCAAGCGGCTGATGGATCAGGGCATCCACCTCAAGCTCTACCGCTTCAGCCCCACCGACTACACCGACATGGGCAAGATCTGGAAAGGTCCCCACCCCGACGACGGGCAGGAGGTCTACGTGACCGACGAGCTGCCGACCGGCGGTGAGACGGTGGACGGCGGGCACGACTCGGCGGAGTTCTCGCCCGAGTACAGCATGGACGAGATCATGGAGATCGCCAAGAACCTCCACAAGAAGTCCGGGCTGGCCGACTGAGGTCGGACACCTAGCCAAAAAGAAAGCCCCCGGCCGCGTGCCGGGGGTCTTGACTTGCTCCAGTCGGCCTCAGCGCAGCCCGACGATGCCGAAGACCCACCCCTGCACCGTGCGGATGATGTTGCCGATGGGCCCCTGCGCGATGAAGATGAAGAGCATCACGATCACGAAGCTGAAGGGCTGGGCCTCGAACTGGGCGAGGCTGCGGCCCAGCGAGGGGATCAGGGCGCCGATGATGCGGCTGCCGTCGAGCAGCGGAATCGGGATCAGGTTGAAGACGGCGAGCACGACATTCACGCTCAGGACGGTCGAGAGCACCGCGACGGTGAACTGGCTGGGCGGCAGGAAGCGCAGGAGCAGGGCCATCAGGAGGGCGATCAGGAGGTTGCTGATGGGCCCCGCCGCCGACACCCACAGGGTTCCCCAACGCCCCAGGTTGTTCGGGTTGATGGGCACGGGCCGCGCGAAGCCGAAACCCGCGATCAGCAGGAGCAGGGTGCCGAAGGGGTCGAGGTGCTTGCCGGGGTTGAGGGTCACGCGCCCGAAGCGCCGGGGCGTGGGGTCGCCGAGGCGGTCGGCGGTATAGGCGTGGGCGAACTCGTGGACGGTCAGGGACAGCACGAGCGCCGCCGCAATAATCACGAACTGAAGGGGGTTCGTGGTCAGGAGACTGAGCAGCATATGGGGCGCATTGTACGGGCGGGTGCGACCGGGTACGGGATGGCCCCTTACCGAGGAGGTTCAGACTGCCGCCACAACCGGTGTGCCCCGTGGCCCAACGGTGGGCAGATTCGACGAACTGCTCAGGAGGATCGCGTGCCCAGGTATTCGGCGAGGGCGGCCCGTTCCTCGTCCCGCGAGCGGACCTGCCCCGCCCGGCGCAGGGCGGCAAGGTGGGCGAGCGCCGCCCCGACGGCGGGACCGGGCGGCACACCGAGCGCGAGCACGTCCCGCCCGGTGAGGGCCGGATAGGCGTCCGGGCGGAGCAGGGTGCGCAGCACGCCCTCCGGGGTTCCAGGCGCGGCGGGCGCGTCCCCCAGCGCGCGGGCGAGGAGCGCCCCCGGCCTCGCCCCCAGACCGAGCCGGGCGGCGAGCGCGGCGGGGTCGGGAGCGGCGGAGAGGAGCGCGGCCCCGTACACCTGGGGGGCCTGGGAAGAGAGGGGCTGCCCCGCGTCCTGCTGGGCGTCGAGCGACTCCAGCCGTTCAAGGGCTCCGGGCGGGAGCAGCCCACCCGCGCCCCACTCCTCCAGCACGCGGGCGGCCCGGCCCGGCCTCGGCTCGTCCAGCAGGAGGCGCATCTCCGCGTTCAGGCGGGGCGTCCGGTCGGCCATCGCCAGCGCGTCCGGCACCTGCCGCCGCAGCTCGGGGTGGGCCGTCAGCCCCAGCCGTCCGGCGAGCCGGGCCCCGCGCACGAGTCGGCTGGCATCCTCGTGCAGGGAGAGGGGATGCAGGGGCCGCAGCGTCCGCGCCTCCAGGTCCTCCAGGCCGCCCACCTCGTCGAGGAGGGTGACGGCCCCGCCGGGGTCCACGAGCAGCGCGAGCGCGTTCAGCCCGAAGTCGCGCCGCCGCAGGTCGTCCCCCAGGGTGCCGGGCTCGGGCACCGGGTTCTCCCCCGGCACCGGGTAGCTCTCCCGCCGCGCCCGCACGAGGTCGGCGCGCCGCCCATCCGGCAGGGTCACCGTCGCGTTCCCGAAGGCCGGGTGGACGAGGTGGGGCAGGCCCGTTCCCGCCGCGAGCGTCCCGGCCTCCGCCCCCTCGACCACCACGTCGAGGTCGAGGGGTGTCTCGCCCAGCAGGGCGTCCCGCACCGCCCCGCCGACGAGGGCGACCCGCGCGTCCCCGCCCGCCCGCCGCGCGAGGGCCGTGAGCCACGCGCGGTCCTCCGCCTGGACCCGCTCCCACGCCCGGGCCGCGAGGGCGCCGTCTTCCACCCTCACGGGAAGGGACGGGGGGTGGGGACGACGGCGTGCGCAGGCGGTGGCGACGCGAGGATCGGTCGGTTCATGACGCCCATTATCCGTGGTCGCCGTTGGCTGGGCGAGGTCCACCCCACCGACCGGCGTGCGCCTGCCCACCGATATGGACGGCGGCGTCCGGCACGACCGCCAGCACCCTGAACGTCACGGCACCGGGGCACCCTTGGCTGGAGTCGTGGTGCACGGTGGACCACCTGGGACGGTGGTGCGCCCGCCTCCCCCTGCCTCCCCGAAAGAGCGGGCACGTCTTCCCACCTTGACCTCTCCACAAAGAAGCGGAGCACGGGGGAGGTCCGCCCATGCTCCGCTGATCGGGGCTGCTGCGAAACGCTCCTAAGCCTGCGCCCGCTCCGGGGCCGCGTCGAGGGTGGCGATCTCGGCGGGGGTCATCTGGTAGTGCTCGCCGCACCAGTGGCAGACGATTTCCTGCCCGCCCTCCTCGATCATCTCCCGCCGCTCGCCGGGCGCGAAGAACTTCAGGCTGTCGAGCGCTTTCCCCCGCGAGCAGCGGCACTGGAAGCGGGCAGGCTGGGCCCCCGGCGCCAGCGTCAGGTCCAGGCCCTCGGCGGCGGCCTGCATGGTTTCCAGCAGGCTGCCCCGGCGCAAGTGATCGGTGAACTGCCCGATGGCGCGGATGTTCGCCTCCAGCCGGGCCAGCGTCTCGTCCCGGACGCCGGGCATCGCCTGCACGAGCAGACCGCCCGCGCGGGCCACCCGGCCCCCCTCCTCGTACACGCCGAGCAGCACGGCGTTGGGAATCTGCTCGGACACGCCCAGGTAGGTGCTCACGTCCTCGGCGATCTCGCCGCTCACGAGTTCCACGCTGCCGGTGTAGGGCTCGCCGTTGTCGAGGAGCCGCGTGACGGCCAGCTCACCCTCCGTGCCCACGATGCCGCTCACGTCGAGCTTGCCGTCCGAGGCGCGGACGGGCAGGTCGGCGCCGGGCTCGCGCACGTAGCCGCGCACCTTGCCGTCCGCGCTCCCCTCCGCCACGATCCAGCCCACAGGGCCGCCGCCCTGGACCCGGACGGTCACCCGGCTGTCGGGCTTCTTGCCCAGCACCACCGCGAGCAGGGCCGAGGCGGCGAGCGTCCGGCCCAGCGCGGCGGTCGCCGTCTTGCTGAGGTGGTGGCGCAACCGGGCCTCCTCGACCAGGGCCGTCGCGTCGATGCCGACGAGGCGCAGGGTCCCGCCCGCCGCCGTGCCGCGCAACACGAAAGAATCCGCATGGGCGTTCAAAGTCATTAGGAAACCTTACACGAGCACACTCAAGGCGGCTGTGGGAGGGCTCGCATTCGGCGGACACCTGTGGAGGTCCAAGGAGAAGAGGCCCCCACGCAGCCCGGGTGAGGGGAACGTCCGACTCACCTTTCGTGAGCTTGGCACCCTCTGATTTCCAGTTGTTCATCTCGCTCATGAATCTTGAACGGAACCGGGAAGAGCCCTCACGTGCGGCCCCTACCCTGACCCATCAAGACCGTCCGGGTGGGCGGCCCTTGCCATGAACCCTCCGCTCGAACCGTGTGTCCGGTTACACGAGCGCCCCCAGGAGCCACCATGAAGAAATCCCTTCCCCTCCGCGCCGCCGCCCTCGCCACGCTCGCCCTGGCGCTCGCGGCCTGCGACAACCGGAACGCCAACAATAACAGCGGCGGCAACACGTCGGCAGGCGGCACCACGTCCCAGGCGGGCGGCGCGAGCGGCACCCTGGTCGTGCAGGAGAGCGCCGACATCCCGACCCTCGATCCCGGCACGACGTACGACACGTCGAGCGGGCAGGTCGTCGAGAACCTGTACGAGACGCTGTTGACCTACCAGGGGAGCAGCCTCTCGGAGCTGCGGCCCCTGCTCGCCACCGAGTGGACGGCGAGCGAGAATGGGCGCGAGTACCGCTTCACCCTGCGGGAAGGCGTGAAGTTCCACTCGGGCAACAGCTTCACGTGCGCGGACGCCGAGTACACCTTCCGGCGCAACCTCGTGACGAACACGAGCGACAGCGGCAACTGGTTTCTCTCGGAGAGCCTGCTCGGCACCGGCAGCAACGCCAACGACGACCAGTCGATCACCTGGGAGCGGATCACGAACGCCGTGAAGTGCGACGGCGAGACGCTGGTCTTCACGCTGCCCAAGGTGGACCCGGCGTTTCTTTCCAAGCTCGCCTACACCGGCCAGAGCATCGTGGACAGCGAGCACGCCAAGGGACTCGGCGAGTGGGACGGCACCGAGGCGACCTGGAAGGCGGCGGTGGGCAAGGACCTCACGGGCAGCCCCCTCGCGCAAAACCCCAGCGGCACGGGCGCGTACCGCTTCCTCCAGAAGACCTCCAGCGCCCTGACCGCCGAGGCCTTCGCGGACTACTGGGGCGAGAAGGCCACGATCAAGAACGTGATCCTTCAGGTCGTGCCCGAGCAGGCGGCGCGGCAGCAGGCCTTCTTGCGCGGTGACGCCGACCTGATCGAGACGGGCGGGCGGCCCATCGTGGAAGAGCAGCTTCGCGGCCAGCCGGGGGTCGCCGTCCTCGATGACCTGCCCGACATCAGCGCGTTCGGCATCTCGATGAACCAGGACATCAAGGACGCCTCGCTGCTCGGGAGCGGTCAGCTCAACGGGCAGGGCATCCCCGCCAACTTCTTCAGCGACGTGGACGTGCGGCGCGGCTTCGTGGCCGCCTTCGACGTGCCCACCTACATCAAGGAGGTGCAGGGCGGCAAGGGCGAGCCGCGCAACTTCCTGCTTCCCGAGACCTTCTCGGGCTACGACGCGGACCTCGCGGCGCCGGAGTTTAACCTCGATGCCGCCCGGCAGGCGTTCCAGCGGGCGTGGGGTGGCCGGGTGTGGCAGCAGGGCTTTACCCTGACCGCCACCTACCGTGCCGGGAGCGTACCCGCCCAGACCGCGATGGAGCTGCTCAAGCGCAACATCGAGTCGCTCAACCCCAAGTTCCGGGTGAACATCCAGCAAAAGCAGTGGAGCGAGATCCTCGAGGACGGCGGCGCCGGGCGTGAGGTCATGATCATCACGGGCTGGGCCCCCGACTACGCCGACGCCGACAACTTCGTGCACACCTTCTACGCCAGCGACGGGTACTACCAGCCCCGGTTGAACTTCAAAGACGCGCAGATCGACGGCTGGATTCGGGAGGCGCGCACGATCACCGACGCCGAGCGCCGCAACGAACTGTACGGCCAGGTCGCCCGCCGCGCCCTCGATCAGGCCTACTACGTCCTGATGCCGAGCAACCCCGGCATCCTCGCCTACCGCGACACCCTCCAGGGCATCAGCCGCGAGAACTTCAACCCCATGCTCGCCTTCCGCACCGGGACCTACTGGAAGGACCTCAGCAAGTCGTAGGCCGCCTGTCTCCCCGGGGCCGCATTCCGCGCGTGGATGCGGCCCCTCTTCCTTGCCCGCGCGGGTATCCTGCCCTCATGCTCGAAAGCGACACCTCCTCCGTCCACGGGCGGCCCATCACCCTGCTCCTGGTGGACGACCACCCCGTCGTGCGCAAGGGCACCCGCGAGCTGCTGGAGGGGGAAAGCGACCTGCGCGTGCTGGGCGAGGCCGACAGCGGCGAGGACGCCGTGCTCAAGGCCCGCGCCCTGCAACCCGACGTGATCCTGATGGACGTGTCCATGCCGGGCATGAACGGCATCGAAGCCACCCGAGTCATCAAGGCCGAGCGGCCCACCGTGGGCGTCCTCGTGCTCACGAGCTACGACGACGACGCCTACGTCTTCGCGCTGCTGGAGGCGGGGGCGGCGGGGTATCTGCTCAAGAACGCCAGCGAGGACGATCTGCTCGGGGCGGTGCGGGCGGTGGCGGCGGGGGAGAGTGCGCTGCATCCTTCCGTCGCCCGCAAGGTGCTCGAACGGTTCAGCGCGCAGCAGACGCCGACGCCGCCGGAGGACGCGCTCAGTCCGCGGGAGCTGGAGGTATTGCGGGTGGCGGCGACGGGGCGCACGAACAAGGAGATCGCGCGGGACCTCGACATCAGCCCTCGCACGGTGCAGGTTCACCTTGCTAACATCTTCTCCAAGCTGGGGGTGGGGAGTCGGACGGAGGCGGTGCTGTACGGGATCAAGCGGGGGTGGATTGATCCGAAGACGGTGTAGGGGGTCTGGGGCCGGGTGTCTTGCTGCGGTTGGCCCCCACCCCCCACCCCCCTCCCCCCCGAGGGGGCAGGGGGAGCGGCGCTGCGCTGGGCAAGGGCACACGGACAGCGCGGGTGGACGGGTTCTTCTGAACGCAAGGTGTGATCTTGTCGCGTCCCGTCGGCGTGCCCACCGTCTCGCTGCGCGAGCAAGGCGGGGCCGTGGGCCAGGAGCGTTCAGTTGCGGACACTCAAGGGGGCGTCTGGATTGACGTTCTGAACAGCGTAAAGGCTTCAGCATCTTCTCTCCCTCTCCCCTCGTGGGAGAGGGCCGGGGTGAGGGGGCGTGTGACCCACTTCAATACTCTCCGCCGTCCGCCACTCGTCTTTTAGCTCCTCCCCCTTGAGGGGGGAGGTTGGGACTCGGAGAGCTGCGCAGCAGAGGGGGTGAGTAAACCCTCCTCCCACCCCGCCAAAGCTCTACCATCTCCTCAACCCACTTCCCTTCCCATGACCCTCCCCCCCTTCCCCCCCGACCTCAGCGCCGCGCCTACCGTGCGGGCGTTCGGCGCCGCGCTGGCCGGGTTCGCCTGCAAGACGGTGCGGGCGCACGGGGTCCAGGTGTGGGCGGTGGTTGGTGGGTCGCTCGCCGTGGTGGGCGAGGAGGGCCGGGGGCTGGGGCTGAGTGACGGCACGCTGGCCGCCCGCTCGCTGGCGCGGGGGGGGCCGCTGGAGGAGGGGATGCTCGCCTGCCTGCCCTTCGGGGGCGGGGTGCTCGAACTCGTGGGGGCGGACCCGGTGGGGGTGGAGGTGATGGCGGGGCTGGCGCCGCTCCTGACGCTGGCGCTGGAGGGGGTACAGGCCCGGGAGGCGCGGCGGGGGCAGGGGCGGATCGCGGAGACGGTGGAGCGGCTGGTGCGGCGCCTGGGTGGGAGCCTCGACCTCGCGGAGGTGCTGACGGCGACGGCGGAGAGCGCGGCCCTGGCGCTCGGCTTCGGGCGGGCCTTCGTGGGGCTGTTCAGCGAACTCGGCGAGGACGGGGCGCGCACCGGGGAGGTGTTCACGCACGGCTTCGAGCCGTCCTTTACGGGCGGGATCGGGGTGGGGCCGGTGTCCCTCGGGCGGCTGACCGGGCGCGGTGAGGTGATCCTCTTCGAAAAGGCGCGGGACGCGGGCACGCCGCTGGGCGCCGGGCTCTCGGAACTCGACCCCGAGGTCGCCCTGATCGCGCCGCTGACCGCGCGGGGGCGTCCGCTGGGCCTGCTGTACGTGGACAGCCGCTCGCCGGGGGCCCGCGTGACCGAGGACGACACCCGCCTCGTGCTGGCGCTGGCCGAGCAGGCGTCCCTCGCCATCGACAACGCGCGGCTCTACGGGATCGAGACCCGCAAGCGCGAGGCGGCCGAGGCGCTGCGCGAGGCGGGGGCGGCGCTGGCGGGCAGCCTGCACCTCAGCGACACGCTGGAGCGCATTCTGGAGCGCGCGACCGCCCTCTTCGGCACCGACGCGGCGGGCGTGTACGAGCTGCAACCCGACGGGCGCACCCTCAACATCCGCAGCGCGGTCGGCCTCCCCAGCGAGTACGTCCTGCGGGTGCGGGCCAAGGTGGGATCGGGTGTGACCGGGCGGGCCGTCGAGCGCCGCGCCCTGGTCACCGCCCACGACCTCAACACCGCGCACCTCGGCGGGGGCAGCCGCTACACCCGGCAGCTCCTCGCCCAGGGCCGCTACCCGTACCGGGGCGTGATCGGCCTGCCGTTGGGCACGCGGGCGGGCGTGTTCGGGGCGCTGACCCTGTACTGGGAAGCCCCCCTCCCCCTCGACGCCGACGACCTCGCCCTGGCCGAGGTGTTCGCCGCGCAGGCCTCCTTAGCCATCGAGAACGCCCGGTTGTACGAGGAGGAACTGCGCCGCGAGCGCGAGGCCGCCGTGCTCCTGAACGTCGGGCGGCTCCTCGGCGAGGATCAGAGCGACCGTGCCCTGGCTGAGGCGTCCCGGCTCGCCACCCTGGCGCTGAACGCCGGGCGCGGCCTGATCGCCCTGATGGAGGGGGAGACGGGCGAAGTCTCGCGGTGCGCGGCCTTCAACCTGCCGCCGCCCGCCGCCGCCGACCTCGCGGGGCTGCTTTCGCAGGTCGGGCGCGGACCCCGGCCCCTGACCCGCCGGTCCGCCCTGCCGGGGGCGGGCAGCGCCCTGATCGTGCCCCTGCGCGGCGGAGCGGGGGGCGACACGGTGCTCGGCTTCCTGTACGCCGACGACCCCGGGGTGGACCCCCCGAGCGACCGTGTTCTGCAACTCGCCCGCAGCGTCGCCGACCAGATGGCGCTGACCCTCACCCGTGAGCGTCTTCTCGCCGCCCTCGCCCGCGAGGAGGCCCGCTACCGCCAGCTCGCGGAGGGCGCCCACGACCTGATCCTGAGCGCCGACCCCTCGGGCACCGTCACCTACGCCAACCCCGCCGCCACCCGCCTCCTCGCGCCGCTGACCGGACCGCTCGTCGGGGCCTCGCTGCTGGGGCTCGCCACGCCCGCCTCCCGGCCCGCCCTGCAAGTCGCCTGGGACGCCGCGCACACCCACCCCGCCGGGGGCCGCGCCGAGATCGAGGTCGCGGGCTACCGGCTGGAGGTCCGCCTCAGCGCCGTCCGTCCTGGCGGAGTGCTCCACGGCGTGCTCACCGTCGCCCGCGACCTCTCGGAACTCCAGACCCTCGCCGACGAGATTCAGCGGCGCGGGCAGGCGCTGGAGGCCGCCACCAGCCGCACGCTGGAGCTGCGGAGCTACCTCACCCTCTTTACCCAGGCGCAGGAGGAAGAGCGCCGCCGCATCAGCCGCGAACTCCACGACGACACGGCGCAGGTCCTCGTCGCCACCACCCGCCGCGTCGCCCGCCTCGCCCGCGAGCTGGGGGGCGAGCAGCGGGCGCGCGCCGACGACATTCTGGGCGACCTCGGCGCCGCCATCGAGAGCGTGCGCCGCTTCGCCCGCAACCTGCGCCCGAGCGTGCTGGACGACCTCGGCCTGCTTCCCGCGCTCGAATGGCTCGTCTCGCAGGCGCAGACCGACGCCCGGCTGGAGGTCAGCGGGGCCGAGCGGCGGCTTCCCCCGACCCTCGAACTCACGGTGTTCCGGCTGGCGCAAGAAGCCCTGACGAACGTGGACCGGCACGCCCGCGCCGCCAGCGCCGCCATCCGCGTCGCCTTCGAGGAAAACGGCGTGCGTGTGGCGATCAGCGACGACGGCCAGGGCTTCACTCAGGCGCAGGCGCAGGCCCGCGCGCAGGAGGGCCACCTGGGCCTTCTCGGCCTGCGCGAGCGCGTGACCCTCGCCGGGGGAGAACTGGAGGTGGACAGCGAGCCGGGGCGCGGCACGACGCTGCGGTTCAGGCTGCCGGGGTGATGTTAGAGGAGTATTCTATTGTAAGCACATTCCATTGCAAGATGGAACATCTATGCTCGTGCTTGTCCTCGCAAATAATACCGTATGGAAAATGACTGATGCAGAGCGTGCTAGACCACCCTGCATCAGTCATGCTGTGCCTGCTACTTTTACAAAAAAGCCTTATTAAGGAGTTACTTTAGGAACGCGTCCTGTTTGTTCCACATGTGCGTCCCCCCGCAGGCTGGGCAGGGACCAAACGAGTTTCCACTAAGCTGACTAGATTTAAAGGAGGTCTCATCCATAGAGAAACCGGTAGGGACGGTCTTATTTGTACGAGGGCAGCGAATCATCACCTGTTTTGACTGTCCACTCATAAGAACACCTTTTCCTTCGAACCAATAGAGGAAACCGTTGGGAGCAGCTAACCCCGGTTAGCTATTAACATACCATGAGTGTGGAATTCTGGCAAGTACTTATTTGTTGTCCTATGTACTGCCCTGAGCTTACCCGGATGGCGGGAAGAGAGTAATGAGCTGCGTGCAGAGAAACGCCCCAACCTCCGCTGGGACGCCTCTCCTTCGGCTGACTGCTGACCGCCCCTCTACCTCACAAACAGCCGGTACGTCATCCCGAAAGAGTGAGCCGGGCAAGAGGCTGACGTTCCAGCCGTCGGGGTGAGGGGGCGCCGAGGGACCGTAAACCTTCGTCCAGGCGCGACGTTTCCCTGCCAATTTGCACATACAATGCCGGCATCTCTTCAGGAGCTGACCTCTGTGATTCGTTGACCCACCTCTTCAGCGAGAACCTGTCACTCACCCCGGTGGGTGGGCCTTCTGTCTGATCGTTGAGGTGTAAGTATGTCTGTTCCCCAGGTGTACCTGGAAAAAATCCGGTCGGTCTATCCCGGGTTGGCCCTGAACACGTTGGACTTCAACCAAGACGGCATGGTCAACGACGTCGTGGTCGTCAACGGAGAAGTGGTGTGCCGCTTCGGCAAGCATCCGTGGGCTGCCGAGGCTCTTCGGCAGGAGGCGCGCGTTCTGGCCCTGATCCGCGAACATACCGCCGTGCGGGTGCCCCAGTTCGAGCACCTGGAGCCCGAGTTCGTCAGCTACCGCTTTGTCCCCGGTGTGCCCCTGACCCGCGACCTTCTTCTGCGCCTGACTCCGAACAATCGTCGGGCTGTTCTGGGGGATCTCATGACCTTTCTCCGGCAGATGCACCACATCCCGCGCGCGGCCACCGAGGCGGCGGGGCTTCAGGCGTCGGACGCGTTCCGAACCCGTGAGGACTGGCTGGCGCTCCTGGCCCAGGCCGAGGAGCACCTATTCCCGCTCCTGATGCGTCATCAGCGCGCGTGGATGCTCGACCATTTCGCCCCGATCCTGAATGACACCCTGGACCTGAGCCCCACGCCCCGGCTGATCCACGGTGACCTGGGCGTGTACCACGTCCTCTTCGATCCCACCGCCGGGCGGCTCGCGGGCGTCATCGACTTCGGCACGGCTGGCCTCGGTGACCCGGCCACCGACCTGGCGGTACTGCTGAGTAACTACGGTGAGTCCCTGGTCAGGGAAGTTCTTTCCGTCTATCCAGAACTGACTGACTCCCTCGACCGCGCCCGGTTCTGGGCGGGCACGCTGGAGGTGCAGTGGGCACTTGTCGGTCTCGTCCACGGTGACCGGGCCCTCACGCTGGCCCACCTCGGCGGGGCGCGTGACGTGCTGCCCATCAGTTCGGTGTGAGAGCAACCAAGAGAAACGCCCCAACCTCCGCTGGGGCGCCCCTCCTTTTCGCTGACCACTGACGGCTGACCGCTCCCCCCCTACCTCGCAAACAGCCGGTACGTCACCCCGAATTGGAGCTTCGTGCTGTCCGCGTCGTTCTGCACCCCCAGGCTCACGCTCGCGCGGCGGCCCAGGTTGTAGGCGGCGCTGAAGCTGGGCCGCACCGAGTCCAGGCTCAGGCCATTCAGCGGCGTGCTGACCTTGAAGGTCACCCGGCCGTCCGGCGTGCTGTAGGTGGCGTCGAGCAGGCCCTGGCCGCTCAGGTCCACCTGATACTGGAGGTACAGGTCGCGCGTGAGGTACGAGCCCAGGGTCAGGGTCGCGCCCAGCGTGCCGTCGTCCACCGAGAGGTTCGGCGTGAGGCGGAACACGTCGAGGCCGAGGGCTCGGGCTACGTTGCGCTCGATCTCGCCGAGGACGAAGACGTTCAGGGCCGTTTGCAGGGCCGAGGTGCCCAGGGCGGCGAGGTTGCCCGGCAGCGCCTCCAGGTTGGGCACCCCGGTGGCGACGAGGGCGTAGAGCTGCGCTTCCGTGTAGGGGTTGCCGGTGACGGGATCGACGCAGGCGTTCCCGGCGGCCGTGCAGTTCAGGTTCGTCTGGAGGTCGAGGACACTCTCGCCGCTTTGCAGGGTGCGGAAACTGCCCCCCACATTCAGCGTGACGGGCACCTGCTGGCCCGAGGTGCTCGACCTCACCGTGCCCGCCGCCACGACGGCGAAGCTGGGGTACACGCCCTCGCCGGGGAAGGTCACCCGCCCGGTCCGCAGGGCGAACTCGTTTTCGCGCAGGAAGAGGGTGCCGCGCTGGGCCAGGATGTCGCCGCGCAAGCGGGGCCGCGCCCCCGTGCCCGAGACGACGAGGTTGCCCGTGAACTCCGCCCGCGCGAGCGCCTCGTCCACCCGGATGCCGTTCGGCGCCCGGATGGGGATGTCCTCGAAGACCAGCCGCTCCAGGAAGGGGCGGGCCGGACGCTGCTCGGGGGCCTGGGCTTCCTCCCGCTGCGGCTGTGGGAAGGTCTGGTACTGCTCGGGAAGCGGGCTGGGGAAGTTGTCGGTCGTCCGCCCGTTCGTGCCCGGGGCCGTGCCCCCGCTCGTGGTCTGGCCGGGGGCCGGGATCGTCGCCGCCGTGTCCGGGCGCCCCAGCGTGAGGCGCAGGAAGGTGGCCGCCCCGCTCACCCGCACGAGCGAGCCGTCGTCCACGAGGCGCAGGTCGGCGTTGAGCAGGCTGTCGCGCCCGTAGATCAGGGCGAGGGGCAGGTCGTAGTTGCGGGCGGTGAGCGCGAGGTCAAGCCTCGGCGTGAGCGCTCCCGTCACGTTCAGCACGCCCGCCGGGTTCGTCGGGGTCGCGGCGCTGCGGCTGGTGGCCTGCACCGTCCAGCGCGTCTCGGTCGTCTGCGCCACGGTGACGGTCGTGTTCGGGAGCGGCCCCAGCGCCTGCGGGGCGAGCAGGCCCGTGAAGGTCGCCCGCGTGCCCGAGAGGCGGCCCAGGGTCAGTTGCCCGCGCACGTCCAGGGTGCCGTCGCTGCCCACCGTGCCGCCCGTGAGCAGCCGCCCGCCCGCCGTGAAGGCGCCGGAGTCGGGCAGGTCGCCCGCGAAGGTGGGAATCTGGAGGCTCAGGCCCGCCAGCGACCCCGCGAGGTTCTGCGCCCGCAGCAGCCCGCGCGGGCGGTCGTAGGTCCCCGCCGCCGAGAGGGTGACCGTCCCCTTGAGGCTGGGCGTGAGGTCGGCCAACCCGGGGATCAGCCGCAGGACCGGTGTGAAGGTCGTGTCCCGGAACTGGGCCGAGAGGTCCACCCGCTCCCGCGTGTACCCGCCCCGCACGTCCCAGGTGCCCGCCCCGCCGAGCTGGATGTTCACGTTCCGCAGCTCGCGCGCCGCGTAGTCGAGGGTGCCCGTGCCCGTCAGCGTCTCCGTCACCGCGCCTTCGCCCGTGCCGCTCGTCGCCGTCACCCGGATGCGCTCGGCGACGACGGTCGCGTTGCCCGCCAGGGGGTCGGCGAGGGGGACCTGGAAGCGGGCCACGCCCGTCACCACGCCCTCACCGACGGAGGTGCCCGCGAAGGCCCCGGCGACCGCCCCGAGCGGGAGGGCTTGCAGGGTCGCCCGCCCCGAGAGGACGCCGTTCGTCAGCGAGGCGAAGAAGTCGGTCTCGCCGAGGAAGCCGCGGATGCGCCAGTCGCCGCCGCTGAGCGTGCCCTCCACGCGCGCCCCGAGGGCCTTTTGCGCGATCTGGAGGGCCGGGCTGCTCAGGACGATCGTGCCGCCGCCGTCTTGCAGGGTGGCCTCGCCGTTCACGCGGCCCGAGAGACCGGGCGCGATCCTCAGGCCCGCCACGTCCACCCCGTCGAGCACCGCGCGCACCCGGTAGCCCTCGCCGGTGGGCCGCACGGCGACCACGCGCTCCAGGGAGGGCAGGAGGTCCGCCAGGCCGCCCTGGGCGCTCACCCGGGCCTCGCCCATGTCGTTCCCGGCGGTGAGGTCGGCCCCGAAGGTCTGCCCGCCCAGCGTGACCCGCCCCTCCAGCCGCACGTCCTGCCCGAGGGCCTGGAGGGGGTAGCGCGCGGCGGTGACGGCCCCGTTCAGGCCGGGTGCACCCGCCGTCACGTTCGCGGTGAGGGTGCCCCCGTCGCGCGCGACCGTGCCCGTCAGGTTGCCCGTCCAGCCCGCCGCCGCCTGGGTGGCGCTGAGGTTCACCACGCCCGAGGGGAGGGTGGCCGTGGCCCGCACGCGCGGTTTCCCGCCCGTCAGGGTCACGTCCGCCGCGATGTCCCCGTCGAGCGCCACCCCCAGGTAGGGCACGGTGAGGTCGGTCTTCACGCCCGAGGCGCGCAGGGTGAGGCTGCCGTTCTGGGTCTGGGTGCTCACCGCGCCGCTGGCGGTCAGCAGGCCGCTCACCCGGGGGATGGCGAGGCGGGCGAGGTCGAGGCCGGGGAGGTTCGCCCGCACGGTGCCGCCCTGCCAGGTGAGGGTGCCCGACTGCTGCCCGTCCGTCACGCCCAGGGTGGCCGCGCGCATCCCCGCTGTGCCCGACGCGCGCCACTCGCCCCGGCGCACGTCCAGCGTCAGGAGCGGATCGGCGAGCGGTCCGGTCGGCGTGACGTTCAGGCTGAGTTCGGGCCGGGCCAGGGAGGCCGTGCCCAGCCACCTCCACTCGCCGCGCTCGTCCGGGCGAAGTTCCAGCACACCGCTCGCCGTGGCGCCGGGGCCGTCCACGAGCCGCAGTTGCACGACCGCCGCGTTCGCCACCAGCCGCGCGCCCGCCCCGAGGAGCCCCGCCTCGCCCGTGACGAGGGGCCGCCCGAAGGGGCCGCTCACCCTCAGCGTGGCCGGGTCGGTGAGCACGCCGCCGGGGCCGCCCGTCACGCGGGCCGTGCCGCGCCAGCCGAGCCGCTGGCTCGCGTTCAGGTCGATGGCCGCGCGCAGGCCCTGGGACCCCACGGTCCCGACCGCCGTGAGCGCCCCGTCCCGGTACGTGGCCTGCACGTTGCCGTCCACCGCGCCGCTGGTATTCAGCGTGAGGTTCGCGGTGCCGTCCAGCCCCGCCGTCCCGCTCGCGCGAAGGGTCGCTCCCGCCGCGCTCGCCGTGACACCGTTCAGGGTCAGCGTCCGCCCCTCCAGCGTGGCGACGGTGACCCCCGCCTGGGCGAGGGTGCCGCGCAGCCCGCTCGGGGTGCCCGCGAACGTCCCGGTCGTGTCCGCAAGGCGCACGCCGGAAACGGCCGCGTCCCGGGTGGTCAGGGTGGCCCCGAGACGGGGGGAGGTCAGGGCGCCCGCCAGCGTCACGTCCGCCGTCGCCGTCCCCGTGCCGTTCACGAGGGCGAGGGGAGTCAGCCGCAGGGCCCCGGCGAGCGCGGGCACGAAGCCCTCCCCGGGGGTCAGGGTCAGGCGGCCCGTGCCGAGACGCCCGGCGCCGACCGCGTACCCGCCCTGCCCGTCGCCCGTCAGGGTCACCGGGTCGGGCAGGCTGGGGACGGTCGCCGTCGCCTCCCCCGTCAGACGCGGCCACGTCCCACCCAGGTCGAGCCGGACGGTGTTCCCGCCCTGCTGCGCCGTGCCGTACACCCGCCCCCGCACGGTGCCCGCCGCGAGGTCGAGGCCGGAGAGGTCGGCGTACACGAGGCCGCCCCGGCCTTGCCCCTTCAGGGTGACGCGGGCGTTCGCGCTCGCCTCCCGCAGCGGTCCCGAGAGCGTCACCCGGGCGTCGAACTCGTCGGCGCGGGCCGTGACGCTCCCCGCGACCAGCGCGCCCTGCAGCGGCCCGGTCAGCGTCAGGTCGCCGCCGACGGTCCCGGCCCCGAACGCCCGGGCGTCGACATCCCGCGCGGTGACTCGCACGCCCGCCGGGAGAGCACCGTCCGCCCTGAGCACCCCGCCCCGCAGGCTGCCGGAGAGGGCCGTCTCCAGCACGTCGGGCTGACCGGGCTGACGCGAGTAGGTCGCCGTTCCGTACAGGCTGAAGGGTCCCGCCGTCCCCTGCTCGCCCTTGAGCGCGAGGGTGCGGGCTTCGACCCGCTCGGGTCCACCCGCCAGCGTGCCGGAAGCGCGCACGGTGCCCGCCAGCGTCAGCGAGTCCACGTCCCAGGCGGGGGGCAGCAGCCGCGCGAGACGCACGGTATCCGCCCGCAGGGTGGCGTTGTAGCGCCCGTTCGTGAGGGTCGCGCCGCCCGCCAGCCGCGCCCCGGCTAGGCGCACGGTCACGTCCCCGGCGCGGTAGTTCGCGCCCACGTCGCCGCTCAGGTCGCCGAGCGTGTCCTGGAGGCGGCCCGCGAAGTTCGCCTGGAGGGCCGTCCAACTTCTGCCCGCCAGCGTCGCCCGCCCCGTGACCCGGAGCTGTCCGGGACGGTCCCACAGCGCCCCCGCGTCCAGCGCCGTGAGGTCGAGCGTGCCGCCCGGGCGGAAGGGGAGGCTGGCCGGGAAGGTGCCCGTCACCCGCGCCGGGCCGATGCCGCCCGCGAGCGCGAGGGTCCCCGCGCCGGTCAGCCGCGCGTCGAGCGCCCCGCCGGGCACGTTCCCGGTCGCCCGCAGGTCACCCAGCCAGCCGCGCCGGGCGTTCCAGCCCGTCACCCCGTCGAGCCGCACGCGCGTGTCGCCGGAGAGGAAGGAGGTGTGGACGTTCAGCCGCCCGTCCTGCAAGCCCCCCAGCGCGTTCGCGCCGAGTTGGCCGCGCAGGGTGCCCGCCAGCGGCTCGCCCGTGAAGGTCACCTTCCAGTCCCGGCCCAGCAGCCGCGCCGTGAGGGCCGAGCCCCCCGCCTGGAGGCCGCCTGTCCCATTCGACAAGGTGCCCTGCGCCCGCACGTCGGGCTTGGAGAGGGCGCCGCTCGCCTGCACGGTGTAGGTACCGGGCAAGTAATCCCGCAGGGTCGCCTTCGCGCTCAGGTTCAGGGTGGGGAAGACGGGGCCGCTCGCGCGCACGGTGCCCAGGGTGCCGGGCAGGGTCGCCGTCGCCCCGCTCAGCCGCAGCACGCCGCCCGTGTAGATGGCCGGAGCGCGGAAGGCCACGCCCGAGACCTCCCCGTCCGCGTTCACCCGCAGGTTGGAGAGGGTGCCCGTGACGGTGCCGCTCACGTTCCCGTCCGTGCCCGCCAGCGCCCGCAGGTCGGGGGCGGTGAAGGCACCCTGGACACGCCAATCGGTGTTCGTTTTATTCAGGCCGAGGTTCACGCTCGCCCCGGAGACGACCGCGTTCAGGGTGGCCGCCGCGTTCGGCCCGGTCAGCGCCCGCCCGGTGGCGGTGAGGTCGAGGGCCCGGCCCTGGTAGGTCCCGGCGGCGCGCAGGGTCAACGTCCCGGCGGCGTTTCCGCTGAGGGTGCCCCGCACGCCGTCCACGGCCAGCGCCGCGTTCGCCTGCGGGTAGAGGGGCCCGCGCACCCGCACGCTCAGCCCCGCGAGGTCGCTCGTCAGGTCGGCGCCGAGTTGCCCGCCCGAGAGCGTGACGGTTCCGATGGCCCGCTGCCCCGACGCCGCGAGGTTCACCCGCGCCCGCCCGTTCGCCCGCCCGAAGTCGAGGTCCGGCACCCGCAGGTCCGCCGTCACGCTGCCCGTCGCCTCAACGAGGGGCCGCAGCGCCCGCGCGTCGAGGAGGGCGCCGTCTACCGTCAGGTTCCGCCCGTCGTAGCGGACGGGGATGCGCGTGCCGGGGTGGGTCAGCGTGCCGGAGGCGGTCACGCCGTTCCTCCAGCCGACGCGGGCGTTGAGATTCAGCGGCTCGCCCAGGTAGCGGGTGCCGCGCGTGGTCAGAAGGGCGCCGTTCGGGCTCAGGGTCGCCACGAGTCGCCCCGGCACGGTCTCCCGGCGCACCTCGGCGGGCAGGTAGGCGAGGGCGGGGGAGAGGCTCGTCGTCAGCGTGCCCCCCAGCTCCGGCAGCAGCGTCACCCGCCCGGCGACCGGACCCGAGGGCACGGCGGCGAGCCTTGTCCCACTTCCGACAAGGCGCACGGTGCCCGCCTGCCCGTCCAGCGCGTAGCGGACATTCACGCCGCCGCCCCAGTTCCCGCCGAGGTACGTCAGGCCGCCCACGTTCGCCCGCGCGCCCGTCAGCGAGGCGGTGAGGGGGAAGACCTGGGCGGGCACGGTCACGCGCGTCTCTCCGGACCCGAAGCTCTGCGCGTTCAGCCGCAGCGAGCCGCGCAGGTTCGCCACGCCGCCCGTCGCGTCAGCGGTGACGTGGGGGCCGCTCACGCGCACCCGCAGGTCCTCCAGGGTGGCGGGCAGGGTCAGCCGTCCCTGCGCCGTGACGGTGTGGCCCGCAATCTCGCCGCTCGCGTCCACCCGCCCGTTCTGCGCCTTCAGGCGCAAGGGCCCGGCGGTGAGGTCCCCCGAGAGCACCCCGTCCCGCGCCGTCAGGGTGCCGTTCAGCCGTTGTCCGGCCAGGGTCAGGCCACCCGACTGCACGTCGAAGTCGGAAAAGCCCCGCAGCGTCACCCGCGCCGAGCCGCCCGCCCCGTCAAAGACGTTCACGGTACCGCGCGGTTCGGTGCCCGTGCCCGTCACGCGCCCGTCCACAAAGAGGCCCGCGACCGGGCCGCGCACGTTCAGGTCGTATCTGCCTGCCGGAAGCGCCGCCGTGCCGGTGGCGCGCAGGCCCTCGGCGTCGGTGAGCAGCACGTTCAGGTTGCTCCAGGGACCCCGCAGGGCCACGGTGTACTGGTCGAGGACGCCGCTCGCGTTCACGCTGCCCCGAAAGCCGGGTCCCCAGGTCGCACTCCCCCGCACCTGCCCCACCTGCCCGAAGGCGGTGAGGGGTTGCCGCCCGTCCACGCTCAGCAGGCCCGTCCGCGCGTCGTACCGCGCCCGCAGGTCGCCCCAGGTGCCGCTCGCGGTCAGGGCCGGGGTGAGGGTCCCTCCGATGTCTACCGCCTGGCCCGGAATCGTGACCCCCGAGAAGGAGAGGGCGCCCGTGCGTCCCGTCAGCCGCGCCCGCAGGTTGCCGTACTCGCCCGAGAGCGCGGCGTTCAGGGTCTGCCCCTGCCAGGAGGCCGTGCCGCTCGCCTGCACGCTGGGGAAGACGCGGCCGGCGAGGTTCGCCACCGCGTCCTGGTACGTCACCCGCAGGCTCGCGTTCACCGGCCCGCCCACCCGCGTGAGGGTCCCGCGCACCGCCGCGCCCGCCGCCGTCGCGTCCACCCGCGCCGTGCCGCCCCGCCCCGCCAGCGCGAGGTCGAGGGTGCCGCCGAGGTCGTCCACCCCCACCAGGGGCCGCAGGGCGGCGAGGTTCACCCGCCCGGTGGCGTCCCAGTTCTGGCCGTCGATCACCCCGCGCGCCGTCTCCCCGGCGGTCGTGAGGGTGAAGCGCACGCCGTCCTCCACGCTCAGCGTGCCCCGGATGTCGGCGCCCTCCACCCGCGCCGTGGTTGGGAAGCCCGCCCGCAGCCCCGTGTCGGCGAGCACCGTCACCCCGCCCGCCGTGCCGCGCAGGCTGGCCGAGTCGCCGCGCCCGGTGGCCGTGAGGTCGAAGCCGTTGCCGCTGGCCGTCAGCGTGCCCGTCGCCCGCAACCCGGTCGTGACCGTCGCCGTGCCGTTCACCCGCACGCCGCCCGCCACGGGCAGGTCACGCGCGTTCAGGGTAAAGGCGTCCCCCCGCCACGTCAGCCGCTGTGCGCCCGGTGTGAAGGTGCCCTGCCGCCGCAGGTAGTGCACGCTCAGCGGCCCGCGCAGGGTGCCCTCCACCCCCGGCACAGTCGCGCTGACGGTGCCTGCCACGTCTCCGCCCGTCAGGTCGAGGGTCCCCGATCCGCCGAGGGTGACCCCCGCGCCCCGCAGGTCCCGCGCCGTCCACGCGCCCCGGAAGTTGCGGTCGAGGTCGAGCACGACGCTCCCGAGGTCGGCCTTCAACCCGTCGCGGTTGAACCGGGCAGTCCCGGCAAGGGGGAAGGGTCCGGCCGTCCCATTCGTCACGGTCGCCCGCAGGTCGGAGGGCTTGCCGCTCAGCGCCACCCGCGCCCGCGCCGCCCCGTAGTCGGGGTTCAGCGTCGCCTCGATGGCCTGCGTGCGGAGGCTGAACGTGCCCGCGAGGGGACCGCCGAGCCCCCGCCCCGACAGCGTGAGGAGGTTCTGCGCGTCAATCTCCCCCGTCACGTCGAGCGGCCTCCCGGCGAAGGTCCCCGCCCAGCGCGCCCACCCCTCGCGCCCGAAGGCCCAGCGCCCGGTCAGGGTCTGCTCGCCCGCCAGACTCGTCTTCGCGCTGAGGGCGAGGTCGTTCGTCTGCCCCGTCGAGGCGTCGCGGTTCAGGTAGGTGTATTCGGCGTTCAAGTCCTGAAAGGGGATGCCCGCCAGTGTTCCCGCGCCCTTGCCGTACGCCTTGACCCGCACGGTGCTCCAGCCGCCCGCCGTGACGCTCAGGTTCAGGGTGCCGCGCCCGGTGGTGCCCAGCGCCTGCGCGAGCCCCTCGACGGTCGGCGAGCCCTGGGCCGTGACCGTCCAGTTCTTCGCCGCCGTGTCCACGCCGCCCCGGGCGGTGATCGGGCCGTTCCAGCCCACGCCCGCGAGGTCGAGGGCGATCTTGTCCCCCCGGTGGGTGGCCGTTCCGCCGATCTTCCGCACGGTGACGAACCTCGCCTGCGGGACCTGGATGCTGCCGTCCCGCAGCCGCAGGTCACCGCGCACCGGGCCGTCGCCGAGCACGTAGCGCCCGGTGATGCGCCCGCCCGTCACGCCCGGCCAGTAGTGGTTGATGACCCGCGCGTCGGCGTCGAGGGCGAGGTCGAACACGTTGCCCGCCGCGCCCCCGCGCACCCGCAGGTCGGCGTTGAGGTCGCCCTCGTCCGTTCGCCCGCGCACGGCGAGTGTCCCGTTCTCGCCCGGCTGCACCCGGAAGGAGCTGTCGGGGATGTTCACGCCCGAGCCGTCCACGTTCACCCGCGTCCGCTGCACGTCGAGGCCGCCGAGGACGACCTTCCAGCCGCCCCCGCCCCCGCCCTGCCGCCCGCCCCCGCCGCCCGAGAGGAGGTCCCTGAGCCGCAGGTTCACCGCCGCGTCGGAGACGGCCACGTTGAGCCGCACCGTCTTGTTTCTGAGGTCCACCCCCTCGATCCTCACGCCCGCGCGGCCCGCCGTCGCGCTCACGCCCGGGAGCCGCACCGCCGCGCCCGAGAGGCTGGGCGACCACAGCGGCCCGCCCACCGCGTCCGCCGTGATGCGGGTGTCTCCCCCGTCAAGGCGCGCGAGCAGCCACCCGCCCAGCAGCCGGGGGGCCAGCGCCGCCGCGAGCACGAGCAGCCCGGCCAGGATGAGGAGCACCCACGGCCAGCGCCGTCCCGTCCGCCGGGGGGTGGGGGCGGGGGCGCTCCGTTCGGGGGTCGGGGTGTCGGTCACGGGTGCCCCACCGTCCGGGGGGTGCGGGCGGGTGGCTGGGGCGCGCGAAGATGAAGGAGGGCGGCGCGGACGGGCATCCCCGTAGTTTACCCTCCCCCGGGTGAGCGCCCTGGTGAAAACCTCACCGGACGGTCAGAAACGCACCCTCTCCCCCCCGCTGGCCCCGGTACCATACCCCCCATGCGTCTGACTGCTCTCGTCACCGGAACCGTTCAGGGCGTCGGCTACCGCCGCTACGTCCAGCGCCACGCCCGCGACCTGAATCTCAGCGGCAGCGCCGAGAACCTCCTCGACGGCCGGGTCGAGGTCGTCGCCGAGGGGCCCCCCGAGCGGCTCGAACGCCTGCTCCACTGGCTGCGCCGCGGCCCGCCCCACGCCCGCGTGCGCGAGGTGCAGACCCAGTACAGCGAGGCGACCGGCCTTCAGGACTTTCACACGTACTGACCGGGGAGGCTCACCCCTTGGCCGCTGCCCGGACGAGATACCGGGCGACCTCGGGGTGAAGCGGGTGCCGCGCCTGCGGATTGAGCCACAGCCTCACCTCCACGGGCTGCCCGGCCGGGGTCAGCGAACAGAGCAGGGCGGCACTCAGCCGCGGACGGCCCCGCGCGTAGGCCCGCGCGGCCTCGGGGGGCACGCCCGGGGAGGCCGGGTCCGCCTCCGGCCCGGTCGAGCGACCCAGCCGCCGCAGCGCCGCCGGGATCAGGTCGTCCCCCACCTTGTCCGGCGGCACGATGACGGCGAGCACGTTGGCCGCGCCGGGGGGAAGCTGCCCGGTCTTGTCCCCCAGAACGCGCGCCAGCCGCAGGGCCGTCCGGTCCTCCTCCCCGCCGGAGGGCCGCAACCGGGTCACCTCGACGTGAAAGGGGGTGTGGGTTTTGAACGTGACCCCCAGGTCGGGGCCCCGTCCCCCGGACGCGCGGTGGGGCTCGTACACCACGGAGAAGCGGCGGTCGCGCACGAGCAGGGCCGCGACGGCAAGTTCGGCGATCAGGTCGTGCAGCTCGCCCTCCGAGGAGGCCAGCCGCGCCTTTTTGCGAATCTTGGCCGCGTGCGCCTCGGCGAAGGCGAGCCAGGAGCGCGAGTCGGCCCACCCGCGCAGGGCGGGGGCGAGCGGGTGGCTGTCCCCGCCGCACACCAGCGCCACCAGATCGTCGGTCCGCCCCACCGGCACGCCTCCTACCGCTGGACCGGGGTGTCCTGTTCGGGGCGGCCCGAGAGGTCACTGTAGGGCACGGCGGGCACGTCCTTCCGGAGGCGGTAGTAGCGCCGCAGCGAGCGGCTCAGCCCGCCGAGATCGGGGAAGAGGGTGCGCTCGTTGATGTTCGACTGGTCGAGCTTGTCCCTGATCTCCCACTTCAGCTCGGCGGGGACGATGACCTTGCGGTAGGCGGCGGGGTGGCGGACCAACCAGTCGTCGAGCGCCGTATCGGGGTTGGAGAGCAGCGCGAAGAGGGCCGACTGCTGCACGATCCGCTCGTCGAGGGAGGGGGGCTCCAAGAAGAGCAGGAAGGGCTGCTCGGCCTCCTGTTCGAGGTCTTCGAGCCAGCCCATGTCGAAGGAGGTGACGGGGGACTGCTCGGCCTGCTGGTGGCGCCGCGAGTACGCGGCGAGCATGTCCACCGTGAAGACCTGCCCGCCCTCACGGTCGAGGAGCCGCCGCAGGGGCAGGGGCAGCTCCCGGTTCGTCTCCTCGAAGTTGACCATCCAGATCACCCCGTCCCTGCCGTACAGCTCCTCCTCGGCGGTGGCGAAGTGCAGCGCGACCATCGGCGAGGAGGTCCAGTCGAGCAGCCGGGTGGGCAGGCCGTGGTGCTGCCCGAGCGCCAGCCAGTACCACGAGAGGTCGCGGTCTACGCCCGAGCGGTAGGCGTACTTGCGGAAGTTGCGCAGGAGGTGGCGCTCCACGTCGCGCACCTCGCCCTCCAGCCGTTGCAGGGTGGTCGTGAGCTTGGCGTCCACCGCCTGCCCCCGGAACACGAAGGGCGAGCGAAAGCGGCGCAGGGCCGGATTCCACGCCTCCGAATGCAAAACGTCGTACAGCTCCAGCCACGAATGGACGCGGATGTCGTGCATGGCCCCACCATAGGGGCGCCCCCGGCCCCGCAACCGTCGGCGATCGCCCCCGGTAAAGGCTCGCGCAAGGCCGCGGTTGCCCGCGCGGGCTTAAGGTGGCCCCATGAGCGTCAAGGACAGCTTCACCCCGGACGAGTGGTTCAAGGTCATGACCGGGCCGGGCCGCGCGGGGGCGGCGGTCGTCGCGGCGAGCCCCAGCGGCGTGACCGGCCTCGTGGCGGAGGCGCAGGCCATCGCTTCCGCCATCCGCGGGGAGGTGAGCGGTGCCGGGCGCACCCCCCTCCTGGAGGCGATGGCCGCCGACCTGATGGGCACCCCGCCCGACGCCCGGGACCGCCCCCAGGAGGAGCGCGCCCGCACCATGGAAGAGGCCCGCGCCCGCAGCATTGACGCCGTGCGTCAGGCCGTGTGGCTGGTGAGCAGCAAGGCCGGCCCCGAGGACGCCGACGCCTACCGCCGTCTGCTGTGGACCGTCGCCGAGCGCACGGCGGAGGCGGCCCGCGAGGGCGGCTTCCTCGGCATCGGCGGCGAGCAGATCAGCGAGGGGGAACGGACGGCGCTCGGCGAGCTGCGGAGTGTGCTCGGGATGGACGGCGGGAGCCCCGAGACCCCGACGAACATGGGTCCGGGTGGCCCGGGCTCCTCCTCCTGACGCCGGCCTGAACGGGGAGACCTCCCGCGTGGGTGGTCGGCGTGTATGCTTGACCCCGCGGCGGGGGGCGACTGGCGCTGAACGTGGGGGCACACCACGGGGAAGCCTTCCCGCATGACGAGTGATCGCGCGCCTGGGTCGGACGCACCGCCGTATCGGACGGAGGGCGTCCACCTTCCCTTTTCCAGGTGCGGAGGCAGGACATGGCGAGACGGGCCCTGATCTCGGTGAGCGACAAGACGGGCGTGGAGAGTTTCGCGCGGGCACTCACGGCGCGCGGCTGGGAGGTGCTGAGCACGGGCGGCACCCTCGCCACCCTGCGCGCGGCGAATGTGTCCGCGACGGCGGTGAGCGACGTGACGGGCTTCCCCGAGATTCTGGACGGGCGGGTCAAGACCCTGCACCCGGGCATCCACGGCGGCATTCTCGCCCGGCGGGAGGAGGGGCACCTCACCGAACTCGCCGCGCACGGCATCGCTCCTATCGACCTCGTGTGCGTGAACCTCTACCCCTTCCGCGAGACGGTGGCGCGCGGGGCCGCCCCCCAGGAGGTCGTCGAGAACATCGACATCGGCGGCCCGGCGATGATTCGCGCGGCGGCGAAGAACCACGCGGATGTGCTCGTCCTCGTCGATCCCGCCGACTACGGGCTGGCGTTGCAGGATGAGGTCTCGCCCGAAGACCGCCGCCGCCTCGCCGCCAAGGCCTACCGCCACACCGGCGAGTACGACGCGGCGATCTCCGCCTACCTGGAGGGGACGGGGGAGCGGGCGGAGGCCCTGCCCGAATGCCTCACCCTCGACCTGTCCCGCGCCGCGCAGGTGCGGTACGGCGAGAACCCCCACCAGCCGGGGGCGGTGTACCGGCTCGGGCAGGAACGCGGCCCGGTCCTCGACGCCCGGGTGGTGGCCGGAAAGCCGATGAGCTTCAACAACTACGCGGACGCCGATGCGGCCTGGGCTCTCGCGCGGGAACTCGCGGCGCAGGAAGACCAGCCCGCCGGAACCCGCGCCGTCTGCGTCGCCGTCAAGCACGCCAACCCCTGCGGCGTGGCGGTGGCGGACAGCGTGCGGGCGGCCTGGGAACGCGCCCGCGACGCCGACCCCCTCAGCGTCTTCGGGGGCGTGGTGGCGGTGAGCCGCCCGGTGGACCTCGCGGCGGCCCAGGCGATGCGGGGGACCTTCCTCGAAGTCCTGATCGCGCCCGAGGTCACCCCAGAAGCCGTGGAGTGGTTCGCCGCGAAAAAGCCCGACCTGCGGGTGCTCGTCGCCGCGCCGGATGCCAACCCGGGGATGCTCGACGTGCGGCCCCTCGCGGGGGGCTTCGCGGTGCAACGGCGCGACACCCGGCCCTGGGACGACCTCTGCCCGGAGGTGGTGACCACCCGCGAGCCCACGGAACAGGAATGGCTCGACCTGCGCTTCGCCTGGGCGGTCGTCAAGCACGCGCGGAGCAACGCGGTCGTCCTCGCGCGAGGCGGGGTGACGGTGGGCCTGGGCGCCGGGGCGGTCAGCCGCATCTGGGCCGCCGAGCGGGCGGTGGCGAACGCGGGCGAGCGGGCGCGCGGGGCCGTGCTCGCCTCCGAAGCCTTCTTCCCCTTTGACGACGTGGTGCGGCTCGCGGCGGGCGTGGGCGTGACCGCCGTGCTGCAACCGGGCGGGGCCAAGCGCGACCCCGAGGTCATCGCCGCCGCGAACGACCTCGGCGTGAGCATGGTCTTCACCGGCTCGCGGCACTTCCGGCACTGAGGGGTGGGCGCATGACCGACCCTCGACTCCTCCTCGGCAAGCCCCTCGCCGACGGGGTGACGCGCGGCGTGAGGGAGGCCCTGGCGGCGTGGGACTTCCGGCCCGGGCTCGTCAGCGTCCTCGCCTCGGACGACCCCGCCTCGCGCGTGTACGTGGAGAGCAAGGCTCGGCGGGCCGAGCGGCTGGGCGTGCGCTTCACGGCGCTCGACCTCGGGCCGGAGGTGACCCAGGACGAGCTGCACGCGGCCCTGCGCGGGCTCTCCGCCGACCCGGCGGTCCACGGCATCGTCCTCGAACTGCCCCTCGCCCCGGGCCTGGACCCCGACGCCGCCCTGCTCCACCTCGCCCCCCGCAAGGACGTGGAGGGCCTGACGCCCGCCAACCTCGCCCTCGTGGCGGCGGGACGGGAGGCGGAGGCCCTCTTGCCCCCCACCCCGCGCAGCGTGCGCTTCCTGCTGCGGGAGGCGCTGGGTGACGATCTGCGCGGCCTGCGCGTCGCCCTGATCGGCCCGGGGCGGACGGTCGGGCGGCCCCTCGCCCCCATGCTCAACAACCGGGGCGTGACCGTCACCGTCTGCAACGAGCACACCCGCGACCTGGCAGGCGTGCTCGCCCCGCAGGACGCGGTGGTGGTCGCCGTGGGGCGCGCGGGCCTGCTGCGCCCGGAGCACGTGCGGGCGCATCACGTCGTCATCGACGCGGGCATCAACGTCACGCCGGGGGGGGTGGTGGGCGACGCCCGGCCGGGGCTCCCCGTCCGCGCCCAGACGCCCGTGCCCGGCGGCGTCGGCCCCCTCACGAGCGCGCTGATGTACCAGAATCTCGTGCGGGCGGTGCGGCTCGGGCGCGGCGAACCCGTGGAGTAGGGGCGAAAAGGGAAGAGGGGACGCCCTGTCCGGGTGGCGTCCCCTCCTCCCCTGTGTTCCTCAGTCGCCCGAGGCCAGGTTGCCCGCCTCCTCGCCCTTCGCGGTGGAGGACTGGACCGGCGCGCGGTCGTCGTGGCGCACGCTCTTGTACCAGACGCGGCGCCCGGTGAAGTGGTTGTAGTACGCCAGCGGCATACTCAGGAAGAGGGCGGCGCTGTAGATCGGCAGGCTCGCCAGGGTGTAGGGAACCGCCCACCAGGAGAGCCGCCGCTCGGCGCGGTACCGCAGCGCCCAGTTCAGTTGCAGGGCCAGGGGCGCGACCGTCAGGAACACCCCGAGCCAGGCCGGGAGGTTCAGGCCGTGCCACCCGAAGGCCCGGCGCAGCGGCTGACTCAGGATGCTCAGCAGCAGCAGCACGTTGAGCCACGGCACGAGGATGAAGTACGAGAAGTCGAGCCGGGTGAGGAGGGAAGCCGGGTGGCGCCACAGCCTCGGCAGATACGTCAGGCACTGCATCGCCCCCTGGGTCCAGCGGGTGCGCTGCCGCACGAAGGGGCCCAAGGCGACGAGCCCCTGCTGCCCCACGTGCGCGGTGAGCAGGGCGATCCGGTGCGAGGGGTCGTGCAGCCTCACCTCGACCGCGCTGGCGAAGTCCTCGAGCAGCACGTCCGGCCAGGGGTCCACCCCGCGCGCGAGCTGCCCGGCCACGTAACTTGCCCGCATACACTGCCCGTTGCCCGTCAGGGACGCCGTGCCCCCCAGGGCCCGCAGCCGCTGGACGTGGCCCACGATGAAGCTCTCCAGGTCCTGCTGGAACAGCAGCATCCGCGCCCACAGCCCGCGGCGCCCGGCAGGGGCCCCGGTCTGCCGGAAGCGCATCCAGCCCTGCGCCGCCATCACGCAGGGGTCGGCGAAGGCTCCCCGCACCTGGGGGGCGAAGTCGGGCCCGACCCGCCCGTCCGCGTCGAGGACCACGAAGACCTCGCGGCTCAGGTCGCTCCCGGCCAGGGGGGGCCCGGCGAGCAGCCGGGCGACCGCCCAGTTCATCGCGCGGCCCTTGTTCTGCCGGGCCTGCGGGAACTCGCGCCGCAGCAGGGTCACGCCCGAATCCTGCGCGGCGAAGCGGGCCACGATCCGGTCGGTGCCGTCGTCGGAGGCGTCGTCGATCACGACCACCCGGGCGTCCGGGACCACCGCGCGCAGGTTCTCCAGGGTCGCCCCGATGACGGGGGCCTCGTTCAGGGCCGGAATCAGGAAGGTCAGGTGGGCGCCCGAGCTGGCGGTGGGCGGTTTGGGGCGCGGCTGGAGCGCGCTGGCGACCTGATGGACGACGTAGAGCAGGAAGAGGATCAGCCCGGTCACGTCCACAACAGAGAGAAAGTTCGTCAAGATTCACCCCGGCGCGGGCCTCGCGGCGCGCACAACTTCCCCACTATGCACACGGGCCCGGGGAACGCAACCACCGCAGGCCACAGTCTCGCCCCCGTTCTTGCTCGTGCGCTCAGGCCTCCGCGTGCCGGGCCGTCTTCACCCAGCCGTGCTGCCCGCGCCAGAAGTTGCGAAAGGCCAGCGGCACGCTGCACGTCATGATCAGGAGGTAGACCGGCATCCCCAGCGCGGCGAAGGCGGCCTGCCGGGGGCTGAGGCGGTTCTCGCGGCTGTAGAGGCGCACCCACAGCAAAGGGACACTCAGGTTCAGGGCCATGAGCTGCACGGTGAGCGGCCAGTTCACGGTGCCGCTGACAAGGTGGTCCACGGTGCGCGCCGGGTAGTACAGCAGCAGCGCCAGGGTCAGGAGGCTGAGCCACGGCTGGGCCAGGAAGTAGGTGAGGTCGAGCCGCGCGCCGAGCGGCATGGGCGTGCGCCAGATGCGGGCGAGCGCGGGCGAGCACTGGAGGTTGCCGTGCGTCCAGCGCGCCCGCTGCCGCAGGAAGCGGCGGACGTCCGTCAGCCCCTGCTGGCTCACCCCCGACTCCAGGAAGACGAGGCGGTGGCGCGGGTTCGTCAGCCGCACCTCCAGCCCGCTGGCGAAGTCCTCGAGCAAGACAGGCGGCCACGGGGCCTGTCCCTCCTCCAGCCTCCCGGCCAGATACGACACCCGCATGAACTGCCCGTTGCCCCCCAGCCCGACGGTGTGCACCCGCTCGCGCAGAAGCTGGATGTGGCGCACCACGTAGAATTCCAGGTCCTGCTGGAGCAGCAGCAGGCGGCCCAGCACCCCGCGCCAGCCGGGGGCCGTCACGCCGCCCTGCCGCACCCGGATGCGCGCCTGCGCGGCGATCACGTGGGAGTCGGCGAAGGCCCGCCGCGCCTCGGGCAGCAGCCCGGCGTCCAGCCGCCCGTCGGCGTCGAAGATCACGAGCACCTGCTCGGTGAGGGGAGCCCCGGACAGCAGGCCGCGGCGCAGAAGCTGGGTCACCCCCCAGTTGAGCGCCTCCCCCTTGCCGCGGCGGGCGTGGGGGAGGCGGCGGCGAAGCAGGGTCGCCGCCGCGTCTTGCGCGGCGAGCGCCCCCACCTCCCCCGCCGTGTGATCCTCGCTGGCGTCGTCGATCACGACCACCCGGGCGTCCGGGGCCACCGCGCGCAGGTTTTGCACCGTGGCCCCGATAACGGGGGCCTCGTTCAGGGCCGGGATCAGGAAGGTGAAGCGCAGGGGCCGCTCGGGTGGTGAGGAGGTCCGGCGCCGGGCCAGCAGCACGCACAGGGAATAGACCAGGTAAAGGGCCATCAGGAACATCCCGAGCCCTTCGATCAGCCGAAAGACAGTCTCCATAGTCGGTGTGTCAACCCCCCCTTGTTGGGTGGGGGCATGTTAAACCACTCCGGGCTACGCTAAAGAGTCTGTCCAGGCCGCACGGCGGAGCTTTTTTGCATGGGCGTCCGCCTCCCCGGGAACGTGGATGGCGACCGAGGCCGGAGCGGGGCGGCCCGTCACCCCCGCTCCGGCCTTCGACGTCGGGATCAGCCCGCGATGAAGGCCCGAACCCGCTCCGGCAACTCGCCCGGGTCCATCAGGAAGGCGTCGTGCCCGTGGGGGCTGTCCAGCTCCCAGTACTCGCCGTTCGGGAGCAGGTCGGCGTAGGCCCGCACCTCGGCGGGCGGGTAGAGCACGTCGCTGGAGATGCCCACGACGAGGACGGGGGCACGGATGGCCCGCAGCTCGGCATCAGTCGGCTGGAAGTGGTCCATCGCCCCCGTGAGGGCGACGTAGGTCCGCTCGCAAAAGCGGGCGCACAGCTTCTCGCCGTGGTGCTCCAGATAGGTCGTGATCGCGGGCGTGCCGGGGCGGCGCGGGCTCTCGCCGGATTGCGTGAGGGCGAGGCTTTGCGGGCTGCGGTAGCTCAGCATGGCGACCATGCGCGCGACCTTGAGCCCCTCCCCGCCGGGGGCGGCCCGGATCGCGCTCCGCGCCGCCGTGTTCAGCCCGACCGCCCACGGCGAGTGCCGCGCGGGCGCCCCGACGATCACCGCCCGCTCCACGAGGTCGGGGCATTCCAGCAGCCAGGCGTAGGCGAGCATCCCGCCCATGCTGGCCCCCACCACCGTCACCCGCCGCACCCCGAGGTGCTCGAGCAGCGCCCGCCCCGCCCGCGCCAGGTCGCGCAGGCTGAGGGGCACGTCCGCCCCGCCCCCCGAGAGTTCCCCGGGCCCGCTGCTCCCAGCGCAGCCCCCCAGCACGTTCGCGCAGATCACGTAGTCGCGCTCTGGATCGAGCGGGCGGCCCTCGCCCAGGAAGTCCGGCCACCACTCGTGCACGGCACTCGTGCCCGTCAGCGCGTGCAGCACGAGCACCGCGTGGTCCCCCGGCGTCCCGTAGGTGTGATACGCCACCCGCACGTCCAGCACGGGCCGCCCGCAGTCGAGGAGCAGCGGCTCCCCCTGAAAGAGCCGCGCCGTCCGCCGCCCGGAGGTCACCTCGGCGGGAGCCGGGGGCCGGGCAGGAAGCGGGGGGTGCGTCAGGGCCGTCACGTGCCACCCCGGGCGGGCGTGGACGAGGGCGGAAAACATCGGTGGGCAGGGTGACACATGCGCGGCGGGCCTCCTCGGGGCCGGAGCCTGGGGGGGTCGGGGGCCGCCGGGCCAGGGCGAGACGCCCCCTCTCGGGGAGGAGAAGGGGCGGGGCGTGTGTCTCCGCGTGACCTTCCCTGATCGGTCCCGCCGAGCGCGTCATCGTTGACGCCGGGGGCGGGCTGGCCTTGGCACCGTGACGCGATGGGGTCCGGTTGCCGCGCCGTCAGCGAGCCAGGTCTCTCGGGCGCTCTGGATAGGGTCGCTCCACGCGGGAGCTGCCGCCCAGGGTAGCAGGGGCGGCGCGCAAGGGTCAAGGTTGGTCGGGTGCCCCCTGGGTTGACCGCGGAGTCCGGGGGGCACAGGGACGCGGCCCAGACAAGCCCCCTGCAAGCAGGCGCCGCGGGTCCGCCCAGAAGAGAAGCCGGGAGCGTCGTGCCCTCCACGGCGCCTGGGCTGATCGGCTCCCCTCCCGGGAGAGCGGACGGAGGGGTCCCGGCCTTCCACCGGCCTCTGCGGCAGCCCGGGTCTTGGCGGCCCCCCGGAAAAGAGGTAAGGTCCACATGGACCCGTCGTCGTTTCGTCGCCGGACGCTCAGGGCGCCTCGGGCGCGCACCCCCTCGGGAGGCCTATGCCCCTTCGCATCGCCGCCGTATCACTGATCAGCCTCTCGCTGCTGGCCGCCTGTGGAGGAGGAGGGACGCCCGGCACCCAGACGGACTTCGGGCGCCTCGTGGCCCTCAAGCCCGGCGTGCAGGACACCCTCCGCACGACCCTCAAGGTGAACGTGGTCTTCGTGGGCTACCGCCAGACCCGGCCCGGCAGCGTGCCCGGCGCGCGGGAGGTGACGACCGCCGACTTCGCCGAGACCCTGCCCAAGACGTACGACACCATCGCCCGCATCCCCAGCGCGTACGGCACCACCGAGCGCACGGGCAACACCTTCGATTACACGTACAACTACGTCTTCGCGGACCAGGCCTTTGAGGACAGCTTCTTTTCCTTCCTGACGCAAAACGGCACGGCGCAGTCTCTGACGAGCCAGCAGGCCCAGTACAACTGCCAGAGCACCCGGGTCACCCGCGTCGAGCCTGGGGACCCGGACACCCTGACGGACGGCTTCGTCTGCCCGACTCCCGCCGCGAACATCAGCCGCGAGATCACGGGCAACCTGGAGATCGACGGCAACCTCACCGAGAACTGGCTGGCCGACAACGCGGGCCAGCTCGGCGTGAACCCCGGCGAGTACACCGTCTTCCTGGTGAACTGGTACGACCGCCCCGACTTCCAGTTCCACTCGTACACCCGCGCGGACGCCATCGACACCGACATCGGCCCGCTGGACGAGGCGGGGCAGTTCGGCAAGCGCGGCAGCCGCCGCCTGATCGCCTGGGGGGGCAGTGTGCGGGAGAGCGCCCCGGCGCAGCGGGTGTGGTTCTACGACCTCTCGGCGAACCCCGACCCCTGGACCGAGGCGTACAATGTGACGAACCGCGACCTCAACGGCGATGGGGTGGAGGACTACCGGATGCCGCCGATCTGGGAGTACGGCACCCGCAAGGACAGCATCGGGTACGCGCGCAAGGTGGGCCCCGACCTCGCCCGGGTGACGCGGTACATCGCGCTCAACCTGCTCTTCACGCCCAGCCCGCTCTACCGGGTGGCCCTCACGCCGCCGCGCCAGCCGGGGGAGATCGAACTCGACGTGCACCTCGAACAGGGCGCCGGGGCCGCCAACCCGCAGGCCGTCTTCGACGTGCCCCTCACGCAAACCCGCGTGGCCCCTTGCAGCCCTTCGCGCGGTTCTCGAACACCGTGCGGCAGCGGCCCCTCAGCGGGGAGCTCGCCCAGGCCTACAAGTGCGTCTTCGTGCTGGAGGAAGAAGACCTCTGCGCGCCCGAGTACCAGGACCCCTTCTTCGAGCGGCTTTTCCAGTTCGGCGTGAACGAGCTGCGCGGCGAGTACCCGTCGGTGCCCCAGGGCCGTTACCTGCTGCCGATCTACGCCTTCAATGCCGCCGAGGATGAGGAGTCGGGGCTGCTCGGCATCGCCCTCGACGACAACCAGACGGGTACCCAGAGCTTCGTGTACTCGTTTCTCTCGCCGGGCTCCATCGCCGCCGGGTTCGGGCTGACCGACACCACCGTCCACGAGGTCGGCCACCACCTCAGCCTCTCTCACCCCCACGACGGCTACGACAGCGAACAGGATATCTCCTACGGCCCGGACGGCCCCTTCCGCTTCGTGGACACCGGGGACGAGAGCCAGACGGTGATGACCTACAACAGCCTCGCCGTCACCTTCGGGCAGTTCAACCTCGACGCCCAGTACCGCTCCCTCACGAGCGCCTACCTCAACAACACCAACGCGGTCCTCGAACTCGCCCGCCGCGCCGGAAAGGTGAACGAGGTCCGGAGCGCCGCCCAGAGCGCGGACGCGGGCTTCGTGCAGGCCAAGGCCCGCTACGACGCCCGGTCGTACTTCGAGGCGGCCGGGCTCGCCCATGGCGGCTACCGCGCGGTGCTGAACGCCGCGCTCTCGGCGGGCGTGGACGTGCAGCCCTACCGCTGGTACGAGAACCTGAACGGCCTCTCGGCGCAGGGCAGGAAGCCGCGCAAGAGCCGGACCTTCCTGCCGCAGCCCGGCGCGGTGATCTTCCCCGAGGAGACCCGGGAGCAGCGCCTCAAGCGCCTCTCGCCCTGAGCCCCCGGCGACCCGGCGGGGAGGTTGGCTCCCCCTCTTCAGCCGTTCATCACCCCGGCTGACTACCCTGGAGGCATGCGACGCGCCCTGTTCCTCGTCTGCCTCATCCTGGGCCCGGCGGCGGCGACGGCCCCCAGCCGGATGGGTGAGCCCTCCCGCAGTGCCTTTTCGAGCGCCCGCGTGATGGAGCAGGCGCGGCCCACGCTCGACCTGCTCGTGACCGTGCGGCTGCTCGACGGGTTGCTGGAACGCGGCGCCCTCGCCCCCGGGGCCGAGGCGAGGGCCGAGCTGCGGGGCGCCCTCGCCGAGTTGCCGACCCGGGCCACCCTGGGGCCCCTCGCCGCCGACCGGACGCTCGCCCGGGTGCGCGGGGCGCTGACGGGGACGCAGCGGGACACGCTCGACGCGGCGCGCGCCGACCTCGAACGCCGCGCCAACCTCAACCTCAGCCGCGCCCGCCTCGCCGCGCCGGGCGGCCCGCCGAACGTGGCCCTGCTGCGCTACGGCTTCATGCTGCCCGGCGGTTTCGCCCTCGCCCGGCAGGTCGCCGCGAATCCCGAACTCAACCCCTTCGCGCGCGCGGGCACGAGCGCCGACGCCTTGGAGCGCGTGCTCGCCCTGCTGGAGGGCTGATCGCGGTCGCAGTGAAGTTGAAGGGACGCAGGTTGTCCCTTCAACTTCACGCAGGGCCGCTCTCCTCACGGGTGCTCGCTCCGCTCGGGCCGGACACGTTGAGGGGAAGACCCTCAACCGGTCCGGCCGCCGCTATGAGGCTCAGGCGAGGGAGGCGCACGCGGGGCAGCGCCCGTAGAGGGTGACCTCGTGCGTCTCCACCACGAAGCCGCCGGGGTACACCGTGCCGCTCGGCAGGGCGACGGGGCAGGTGTGGAGGGTGAAGACACGCCCGCAGCCCGTGCAGGAGAAGTGGTGGTGGTGTCCCCGCCCGGCGGGCTCGTAGCGGGTCTCGCCGTCGAGCGTGACCGGGTGGATGCGCCCCTGCTCGGTGAGCAGCTTGAGGGTGCGGTACACGGTCGCCACGCCCAGCCCCGGCAGGTCCGTCTGCGCCCGCGCGAGCACGTCCCCCACCGCGAGCGGGCCCTCCGCGCCGTCGAGGACGCGGGCGATCACGTCGCGCTGGCGGGTGCTGCGGGTCGCGGTCATGGGTCCAGGCTAACAGAGCCCGGCGGGCGTGACCCAAAAAAACCCACCTTTGCGGGGTGGGTTCTTCCGGGGAGAGAGGGGGTTCAGGAGATGTTCGGGTTGACCTTCTCCTGGGGCGCGATGGGGCTGCCCTGCGCCTTGGCCTCCACCGGGCCCTGCGGCTTGGGCAGGTCGCTCGCCGTCACGCCGAGGGTCTGGGGCCCGGTCACGCCGGCGGGTTCGGGAGGGCCGCCCGCCTGGGACACATCCGCCGCCTCGGTGTTCTCCCGCTTCAGAAAACCCGCCACGCCCCCCGTGCGTGCCTGTTGCGAGGGGTCGTCCCCGCCGGGCGGACGGGCGGGAATCACCGGCTGCATGTGGGCCCTGCCCCCCTTGACGGGCGTGCCCGCCCACTCGGGCACCGGGCGGTCCTGGGCGGCCCCGGTCTGCGCCGGACGCGCCAGCACCGAACGGGGCCGGGCCGTCTGGGCCCGTGTGGTCTGGCCCTGGGCGGGCTGGCCCTGAGTCGGCTGGGCCCGGACGGTCTGGGGACGCGCCGCCTGGGGCTGCCCGCCGGACGAGGGTGGTTGCCCCGCCCGTTCGAGCATGGTGTTTGCCATCTCCTCCAGCTTGGGCTGGAGCACCCGGTCGCGCAGGACCTTGAAGGCCAGGGTGCCCAGGGTCGCCACGAGCGCGCCGCCCACGCCGCCCCCGCCCTGATGTTTCTTCTGGGCGTTGATCAGGGCTTTCTGGTGCTTTTCCGGGCTGGTGGCGTCCACGTAGATCTTCTTGCTGCGGCGCAGTTGCCGCCCGGCGACCACCCCGATCAACGCCCCGACCGCCGAGGCGCCCCCGAGCATCTTCAGGGGCTCTTTTTGCATCTGCACCTGGAGGTTGGTGCGCTCGGCGAGGGCGTCCACGCTCGCCCTGAGCCGGGCGCGGGCCTCCTCACGCTCGTCGCGGTAGCTGCCCGTCATCAGTACCCCTCCTTCTTCATGTCGTCCTGGAACGTGGGCTCGGTGCTCACGCTGATGCCGGGAGCGTCCTTGAGGACCACCGGGTGCCGGACGTTGGGGTCGGGCTGGTCGTGCCCGCCGTGGCCGCCCGCCCCCGCGTCGTGGGACTCGCTGCCGTCGAGCTTCTTGTTCAGGCCGCTGCCGTAGACCTGCGGCTCGCCGCTCTCGGTCGCCTCGTACACGGGGAGCCGCACCTCACCCGCGTCGGTGCCGCGCAGCGCGGTCCCCTGCGAGACGGCCGCCTGCTCGGTCAGGGGCGTCTTGATCCCCTCGCCCCGGTCGCTGGCGTTGACCCCGGCGTCCCCCGAGGTGAAGCCCGAGGTGCTCACGCCCGGCCGCACGACCCCGCGCTGGCGGTCTTCCTCCATCTCGTGCTGGATGGCGTTGCCGCGCGTGCCGGTGTTCGGCAACCCGCCGCTGCGCACGTTCTCCCGCTGGTCGGACGTGTCGGGCGACCCCGCCGCCAGCCCGCCGCTCCCCGGATCGCGCCGCACCGGGCCGGTGTACCCCGCCCCTGCGCCGCCCGTGCCCGTGCCCGCCGTGCCCGAGCTGCTCTCCCCGGTGCTCAGGTTGACCGTCGTGACCGCCGCGGTCGCTCCCGCCGCCGTCCCCGTCACCGCCGCGCCGGGTGCCGAGCGCACGGTCACCTGGGGCGGGCTGCCAAGCACCACGGTCTTGTCGCTCTGATCCGTCTGGCCCCGGGCCCGGGCGGTCTGCTCGGCCTGGTAACGGGCTTCCAGCTCCTCGTCCTCGGTCATGGGGCCGCCGCGCGTGCGCAGGCCCTCCTCCTGCGGAACCTGGGCGCTCAGGCGCTTCAGGCCGAGGAAGATCAGGGCGCCGGTCAGGGCGAAGCCCAGCAGGGCGATGAGCAGGGCGGCGGCCCACGCGCCGAGGCCCAGACGAATCAGGCCGTAGAAGACGGCGAGAATCAGGAAGACCAACCCCAGCACGAGCGGGCCGACCGACGCGAGGAGCAGCACCACGCCGATTCCCTTGGCCTTGACGACCGCCGTCACCTGTCCGAGCAGGTTGCGGACTTCTGCCTTCACGAGCGTGACGCCCGCGTCGAACACGTCGACGAGTGCGCCCCCCATGCTCTTGCGTTCTTCTTGCATGCGTTCCTCCACGGGCCACAGGCCCCCGCAAAAAGGGGAGCCGACTCCGCCAGCATAATGAACCCCATGACGAGCCCGCGCCAGAGCAAAGAAACCCTGAACCTCGCGCCCGGGCCCGTAACGCCGCTCCTCACCGCCGCCCAGCGCAGCAATCTCTTGTCCCTCACGGCGCGCGGCTACCCGCTCTGGCGGTCGCGTTCCCTCACCCTGCTCACCGGGCAACCCTTCGGCCTGGCGCGCGAGGCGGCCCTCTTCCGCACCCTGTGCCGTCCCCGGCCCGGCGAGCGCTGGCTCGACGCGGGCACGAGCGCGGGCTTTTACGCCGGGGTGCTGGCGCGCTCGGGCTGCCGGGTCCTCGCCGCCGACCTCAGCGCCCCCATGCTCGCCGAGGGCGCCCGCCGTGAGCCTGACCCCGGCATCGACTGGCTGCTGACCAACCTGGAGGCGAGCGGCCTGCCGGGTGCGGGCTTTGACGGGGTAGCGGTGGGCGCCACCCTCAACGAGACGCAGGACCCGGCCCGCCTGCTCGCCGAACTCGCGCGCCTGACCCGCCCGGGGGGGCAACTGTGGCTGATGTACGTGGGCCGCACGGGGGGCCCCCTCCAGCGGGCGCTGGGCCGGCCCGCGCTGGGCGGCCTGACCTTCCCCGACCCCGCCTGGGTGGCCCGGCAGCTTCCGGGCTGGACCCGCACGGACGGCCTGCGGGTGGGCGTGGTGGTGTTCGAGCGGTACGTGAGGGGAGGCGCAGACCCCGCAGATCCCACGCGCCCGCCCGGCGGCCTTGTCAGTAATCTGTAAGAAAGCGTGACGTTCGCGCCCGCGCCGCCCGCTTACACTCGGCTGCAAAGGAGCCTTCCCTGACCGTGACCTCTGCCCCCGCCGCCCCCCACCCCCCGCCCCGGCTGGAGGAGGCGGTCGCCCACTGCCGGGAGGTCACGCGCGAGCACAGCAAGACCTTTTACCTGGGCTCGCGGCTCTTTCCTCCTCGCCAGCGCGAGGCCGTCTGGGCCGTCTACGCCGCCTGCCGCGACGGCGACGACGCGGTGGACGAGTGGACGGGCGCCCAGGCCGAGCGGGGCCTGGAGCGCTGGTGGGACCGGGTGCAGGGGGCCTTTGCGGGGGCGCCCGCCTCCCACCCCATCGACACGGCCCTTGCCTGGGCCGCCGTCCAGCACCCCATCCCGCTCTCGGCCTTCGCGGAGCTGCACGAGGGGCTGCGGATGGACCTCGGCGGCTTCGAGTACCGCGACATGGACGACCTCGCGCTGTACTGCCGCCGGGTCGCCGGGGTCGTCGGCTTCATGATCGCGCCCATCAGCGGCTACAGCGGCGGCGAGCGGACCCTCCACCACGCACTGATGCTCGGCCAGGCGATGCAGCTCACCAATATCCTGCGCGACGTGGGCGAGGACCTGGAGCGCGGCCGGGTGTATCTCCCCGCCTCGCTGCTGGACGAGTACGGGGTCAGCCGGGCCACCCTGGAGCGCGGGCTGCGCTCCGGCGTCGTCACGCCCGAGTACCGCGCCCTGATCACCCACCTCTCCGGCCTCGCCCGCGAGTGGTACGAGGAGGGGAGACGGGGCATTCCCTGCCTGCACGGCAGCGCCCGCCTCGCCGTGCAGGCCGCCGCCCGGGCGTACGAGGGGATTTTGGACGACCTCGCGCGCGGCGACTACGACAACTTCCGCCGCCGGGCGCACGTCAGCGGCACCCGCAAGCTCTTGATGCTGCCCCAGGCGTGGTGGGAGTTGCGGGGGGCGGCGGCGCGGGCGTGAGGGGGAGCTGGAGCCCTGGTACCCCTCCCCCTTGAGGGGGGGTGAACGCAGACGACCTGCGGCGCCGCAGGAAGGGCAGGCAAGGCATCCTGCCAGGCGCGGAGTTGGTCACACGTCCCCTCACCCCGGCCCTCTCCCGCAAGGGGAGAGGGAGAAAAGATAAGTTATTGCCGTTTTCTTCGGCGCAAGGAACCTCTATGTCCCACACCAAACGCAAGACTGCACTCATCATCGGCTCGGGCTTCGGCGGGCTGAGCCTCGGCATCCGGCTGCAAAGCCTGGGGTTCGACACGACCATCCTGGAGAAGCTCGACGCGCCGGGCGGGCGGGCCTATCAGAAACGCACGCCGGGCGGGTACGTCTTCGACATGGGGCCGACCGTGATCACGGTGCCGCACTTCATCGAGGAGCTGTTCGCGCTGGAGCGTGACAGGGGAATGCTCGCCGAGCCCGACTACCCCGAATACGTGCTGACCGGCGAGCGGGTCCGTGAGGGCGAGAGCGGCGGGCCGCGCACGCGGGAGTACGTCAAGCTCGTGCCGATCTTGCCCTTCTACCGCATCTACTTCGACGACGGCACCTTCTTCGACTACGACGGCGACCCCGAGTCCACCCGGCGCCAGATTCAGGCCCTCGCCCCGAACGATCTCGCTGGGTATGAACGTTTCCACGCCGACGCGGAGGCCATCTTCAAACGCGGTTTCCTCGAACTCGGCTACACGCACTTCGGGGACCTGCCCACGATGCTGCGGGTGGTGCCCGACCTGCTCAGGCTCGACGCGGTGCGCACGCTCTTTTCCTTCACCAGCCGTTATTTCGAGTCGCCGAAACTGCGGCAGGTCTTCTCCTTCGAGCCGCTGCTGGTGGGCGGCAATCCGCTGAGCGTGCCCGCGATCTACGCGATGATCCACTTCGTCGAGAAGACGTGGGGCATCCACTACGCGATGGGCGGCACGGGTGAACTCGTGCGGGCCTTCGTCCGGAAGTTCGGGGAACTCGGCGGGCACATCCGTTACGGGGCGGAGGTGGAGGAGATTCTGGTCACCGACGACCGGGGCCGTCCCGTCCGCCGCCCGGTCGGCAGGCGGGCCGCGCGGGGCGTGCGGCTGACGAACGACGAGGAGTTGCACGCCGACCTCGTGGTGAGCAACGGCGACTGGGCCAACACTTACCTGAAGAGGGTCCCCCCGCAGGCGCGGCTCGTGAACACCGACCTGCGCGTGCGGGCCGCCAAACAGAGCATGAGCCTCCTTGTCGTCTACTTCGGCTTCCGCGACGACGGGCGTCCCCTCGACCTGCGGCACCACAACATCATCCTGGGGCCGCGCTACGAGGAACTCCTCCGGGAAATCTTCGGCGAGCGCGTCCTCGGCGTGGACTTCAGCCAGTATCTCCACGTGCCGACGCTGACCGACCCGTCCCTGGCTCCCCCCGGCCACCACGCCGCCTACACGCTGATCCCGGTCCCGCACAACGGCAGCGGCCTGAACTGGGAGGTCGAGGGGCCCAGGCTCGTCGAGCGCGTCTTCGAGTTTCTGGAGGAGCGCGGATACATCCCCAACCTGCGGGCCCGCCTGACCCACCGCGAGTTCATCACGCCGGACTACTTCGAGGGCACGCTCGACGCCTACCTGGGGAACGCCTTCGGGCCCGAGCCGATCCTCGCCCAGAGCGCCTACTTCCGGCCCCACAACCGCTCCGAGGACGTGCTAAACCTCTACCTTGTCGGCGCGGGGGCGCAACCCGGCGGCGGCACCCCCAGCGTGATGATGAGCGCGAAGATGACGGCGCGGCTGATCGCGCAGGACTTCGGCATCCACCCGGAGATCAGGGATGGGGTGCCGCAAGGGGAGAGGGCGGACCGGACGGGACCGGAGGCGGCGGGCGCGGCGGACTGAGGGGCGGGAGGAGGCTCCACCCGCGCGGGCGGGTCTCCTTTCTCCCCGTGACCCGGTGCCCTTTCCCGAAGGGTGAACGGGCCAGCCTCCCCGGACGCCCTCACCATCGGGGGCGGTGCGGCGTTCCAGACTGGGAGCATCCCCGGGAAGGTGCCCACCACGCGGGACGCCCCGCGGGCGCACGCCGGACCCGGGTGCCTTCTTCCTCTCCCACGCGCGGCGCGACCGCCCGCGGAAAGTGAGCCCCTTCATGACTACCCTTCTTGGCGATCCCGTCACCCGCACCCGCGCCTACTTCGACGGCGAGTGGCGCGCGGCCCCCCGCACCTTCGAGGTCTTCTACCCCGGCACCCTGGAGAGCATCGGCGCGGTGGCCGACTGCACCGCCGACGACGCCCGCCGCGCCATCGACGCCGCCGAGGTCGCGCTGAAGGAGTGGCGGAAGGTGGGTCCCTACCAGCGCGGCCAGATTCTCCGCAAGTGGCACGACCTGATGTTCGAGCACAAGGAGGAACTCGCCCGCCTGATGACGCTGGAGATGGGCAAGCCGATCAGCGAGACGCGCGGCGAGGTGCATTACGCGGCGAGCTTCATCGAGTGGTGCTCGGAGGAGGCCGGGCGCATCAGCGGCGAGCGGATTTCCATGCGGATGGGGAACAAGCGCGGCTTCACGGCCTCCGAGCCCGTGGGCATCGTGTACGCGGTGACGCCCTGGAACTTCCCGGCGGGGATGATCACCCGCAAGGCCGCCCCTGCGCTCGCCGCCGGGTGCGTGATGATCCTCAAGCCCGCCGAGCAGAGCCCCATGACGGCCCTCTACCTCGCCGAGCTGTGGCTGGAGGCGGGCGGCCCGGCGGACACCTTCCAGGTCCTCCCCACGAATGACGCCGCCGCCCTCACCGCCCCCTTCATGGAGGACGAGCGGGTGCGCAAGCTCACCTTCACGGGCTCCACGGCGGTCGGCCGGCTGCTGTACACCCAGGCGGCGAAGACCATCAAGCGCGTGTCCCTCGAGCTCGGCGGGCACGCGCCCTTCCTGATCTTCGCGGACGCCGACCTGGAGCGAGCCGCCCGCGAGGTCGTCGGCTCCAAGTTCCGCAACGCCGGGCAGACCTGCATCAGCACCAACCGGGTCTACGTGCAGCGCGAGGTCGCCGACGAATTCACCCGCATCCTCACCGAGAAGACCGCCCGGCTGAGGCTCGGCGATCCGTTGCAAGACGACACGGGCGTGGGCCCGGTGGTCGAGCAGGCGGGGCTCGACAAGGTGCGTGCCCACGTCGAGGACGCCCTGAGCCGGGGAGCGCGGGCCACGGTGGGCGGCCGCGTGGAGGAGGGCCTGTACTTCCAACCCACCGTCCTGACCGACGTGGCCCCGGACAGCCTGATCCTGCGCGAGGAGACCTTCGGCCCGGTGGCCCCCGTGGTGGTCTTCGACACCGAGGAGGAGGGGCTGCGCCTGGCGAACGACTCCGAATACGGCCTCGCCGCCTACGCCTACACCCGCGACCTCTCCCGCGCGTGGCGCGTGGCCGAGGCGCTGGAATACGGCATCGTCGGCATCAACGACGGGGTGCCGAGCGCCGGGGCCCCCCACGTCCCCTTCGGCGGGATGAAAAACAGCGGCGTGGGCCGCGAGGGCGGGCACTGGGGGCTCGACGAGTACCTGGAGACGAAGTTCATCAGCATGGGGGTGTAGGGAGCCGTCAGCGGTCAGCTTTCAGCCGTCAGCAACAACAGGGGAGGGGCTGTTCCAGCAGGGGGCCCTTTCGCCTGTTTCACGGGTTCAGGGCTGACGGCTTCTCTCCCCCAGCCACTCCACGATCCAGCCCAGCACCTCCTCGCGCGGCTCGTCGTTGAGCAGCTCGTGGTAGCCGCCCTCGACGAGGCGCAGGGTCTTGTCCTCAGAGGCGATGGCGTTGATAAAACGGCGGGTGCCGTTCACGTCGGTGATGCGGTCGGCGGTGCCGTGGACGGCGAGGGTGGGCAGCCGCCAGCGGGCGTACAGCGGCCAGAGGGCCGTGCTCAGCCGCAGCATGGAGGCGGCGGTGAGGGCCGGAACCTTGCCCTGGTAGATGCCCGTGTCCGATCCATAGGCGCTCACCTCGTCGGCGAGGCGCGACAGGCCCTCGCTCCCCAGCGCGGTGACGGGCGTGTTCGGGGCCACGCGGGCGATCACCGGGGCGAGCGCCTTCATCCACGCGGGCTGGTCCTCGCCGATGAGTAAGGCCGGGCTGCTCAGGATCACGCCGCTCAGGCCCCGTGGATCGCGCGCCACGCTCGCCGCCGTGATCAGCCCGCCCAGCGAGTGCCCGAAGGTGAAGAGGGGCAGCCCCCCCGTCCGCAGCGCCTCCCGCGCGAGCAGGTGGTCCTCGACGAGCGTATGAGCGTCCACGACCGCCCGCCGCCCGTCCGAGCTGCCATGCCCGCGCAGGTCGCAGGCGTACACGTTCAGCCCCGCGCCGACGAGCGCCGGGATCAGGCGGTGGTACTTCTCCACGTAGCGGCCCGCGTACTCCCCGAACCCGTGGGTCAGGAGAACGGCGGCGCGCGGCTCCGGGGCGGGCCACAGGTACCCCCGGACGGGCGCACCCGACTCCCAGGCGGAAGGCTCCCAGCTCATGTTGTGCATGGGCTCCAGTGTAGGACCCGCCGCCCCCGGCGCGGACATGAAGCTGATCTAAACACGCCGCGAAATAGATTGGGCGCAAACTATCGGGCATGGCAGACATTGCACGCAAGGCGAACGCCCAGTGGTCCGGCGACGTGATGAAGGGACAGGGCACCGTCAGCACCGGCTCGGGCGTGTTGCAGGAGACCCAGTACTCCTTCAAGACCCGTTTCGAGAACGGCGTCGGCACCAACCCCGAGGAACTGCTCGCCGCCTCGCACGCGGGCTGCTTCACGATGCAGCTCTCGGCGCTGTTGACCCAGGCGGGCCACGCCCCCGAGGAGTTGCACACCGACGCCACCTGCGAGATGGTGCGCGAGGGCGCGGGCTTCAAGGTCAGCACCATGCGGCTCAAGGTCAGCGGGCGGGTCAGCGGCATGGATCAGGCGGGGTTCGAGGGGATGGTCGCCCAGGCCGCCCAGGTGTGCCCTATCAGCCAGGTCATGAAGGGCAACGTGGAGATCACCCACGAGGCGATGCTGGAGCAGCCGGTGGGCTCGTAAACGCCGGAGGTTAACGTCAAGGCCCCTGCCCCGGCGGGGGCTTTTCTGTTCGCCGATTGCCTCCCGGCTGAGCCAGTCGCTTCAGCGGGAACGCCAGGCTTTCTCGCTAGTCTGCGGCGTATGGCTCCCACCGTCTGTCACCTCGTCGGTCCTCCCGGCAGCGGGAAGAGGACCGTCGGCCTTCACCTGGCCGCCCTGACGGGCGCGGTACTGCTGGACAACCACCTGTTCAACGACGCCGTGTTCAAACCCTACGGGGCAGATGGGGTGCGGCCCATCCCAGCCGAGATTCACGCCCTGGCCGCCCAGGTGCGGACCCTGGGCCTGGAGGCCGCCCGGCTCGCCCCCCGGGACGTGAGCCAGATCTTCACGAGTTACCTCACCCGCCGCCCTTCCGGCCCCGCCGCGTTGCAACGGGTGCGTGACCTCGCGGCGCGGCGGGGGGCGGTGTACGTTCCCGTGTGGCTGGAATGCCCCGAGGAAGAATTGGCGCGTCGGCTGCCCCTTCCCGAGCGTCGGGAGCGGGCGAAGATGCGCGACCCTGAAGGGCTCCACGCTCTTCTCCGGGAGTCCGGCATCCTCCCGCCCCCACCCGACGCCATCCGTATCGACACGTCGGCACTCGCCCCGGCGGACGCGGCCCTCTTGATCGCGTCGCACGCCGGGGCGCTGTTCTAGGAGCGGTCAGCCGTCAGCTTTCGGCCATCAGCAGGCCCGGGAGGGCCCCTGCTGAAGCAAAGCGTTCAAGGGCTCGTGTGCTGACGGCTGGCCGCCGAGAACTGACCGCTTCCCTCACGCCGAACGTGCGGGGGCGCAGTCGGTCTCGGTCTCCTCCTGCGAGAGGTGCGCCCGGCCCCAGGTGCCGATGGCGTCGATCACGCCCTGAAGCTCGCGCCCGGCGGGGGTGAGGGTGTAGACGCTGCGGGCGAGCTTGCCCTGTGTTTCCTCGGTGCGCTTGCCGATCAGCCCGAGGCTTTCCAGGTGTTCCAGGCGTTGCGTGAGGGTGGCGCTGTTGCAGCCGCCGACGGCGCGGGCGAGTTCGTTGAACCCCTTCTCGCCGTCCAGCAGCGCCCGGACGATGTGCAGCACCCACTTCTCCTGCAACACGCCGATGGCCCGGTAGACCGGACAAAAACCAGTGTGTGCGGTGCCCATGTCCCCACTCTACACCCTGCGGATGAGCAAAGTGGAAGGTCAATCACACCGCTTGACTTTTCAAAGCACTTGGGAATACCATATGCACATGACGGTTACGCAGACCCGCCCCCTGAGCGCCACCGAAGCCATCGAGACCCGGCGCAGCATCCGCACCTTCGTGCAAGAACCCCTTGACCAGAACGACCTGCGCGAGATCCTGCGCCTGGCGAGCCTCGCCCCGAGTGCCTGGAACGCCCAGACCTGGAGATTTGCGGTCGTGCAGGACCCGCAGCTCAAGGAACGGCTTCAGGAGGCCGCCTACGGCCAGAAGCAGATCACGAACGCCCCCGCCGTGATCGTGGTGTACAGCGATATGGAGGACACCCTCCAGACCGTCGAGGAGACCGCCCACCCCGGCATGGGCGAGCAGGGCCGCACCGGCCAGCGCCAGACCTTCGACCGCGTGTTCGGCGCGCAGGAGGAGGCCCAGCGCGGGCAGTGGGGGCTGGCGCAGGCGAACATCGCCTTCGGCTTCCTGATGATCGCCGCCCGCGGCCTGGGCTACGACACGGTGCCCATGCTCGGCTTCGATCCCGCGAAGGTGCGCGAGATTCTGGGTCTGCCCGCGCACGTGCAGTTCGCCGGGCTGCTGCCGGTCGGCAAGCGCGCCGAGGAAGGCTTCCCCCACCACCGCCACAGCGTGGACCGCATCGCCAAGTTCTACTGAAGCGGTCAGCCCACAGCAGTCAGCGATCAGCCGCTCCCTTCGGGGGGCGGTTTTTCGTTGCCTGGGTGATCCCTCTGTAAACAGCGCGTGGCTCCTGGGGCCCTGACGTTGCGGGTATGTCCCCGCCCCTGCACCGCCAGGATTGGTCCGGGGTGACGCGGGCTGCGGTTCTGGTGGTTTTTCCCTCGCGGGGAGGGGAGACGTGCGGGTCGTCGTCGCCGAGATTCCCCTCCTGCGGGCGCAAGCGTTCGTGGAAGCGGGAGAGGTGGGTGGGCGGGTCCCGCTCACTCCGGGTTGACCTGCTAGCCTCTCCCCGTGCCTGACCGCATCCTGAGCCACTCGGAGATGTGCCTGCGCGAGGGTATCCCCCTGCGGCGCGGCATGAACTTCCGCGTGCGGGGCGGGCACAGCGTCCTCCTGATGTCGGTGCGGCCCGGCGCCCCCTACCGCGACGAACTGAGCGGGGACGGCACGGTGCTGCGCTACGAGGGCCACGACGCGCCGCGCCCCAGGACGGGCGGCCTGGACCCCAAGACGGTGGACCAGCCCCTCCAGACCCCGAACGGCCAGCCCACCCAGAACGGCCTCTTCTTCGGGGCCGCCCTCGCCGCGCGGGCCGGGGACGCGCCGCCCGAGCGGGTGCGGGTGTACGAGAAGCTGCGCCCCGGCCTCTGGACCGACCACGGCGTCTTTCACCTCGTGGACGCCGCCCAGGAGCACGACGGCACCCGCCACGTCTTCGTCTTCCGCCTGGAGGCCGTGCAGGGGGAGGCGGAGGGCGCCGTCCCCGTGCCCGCCCACCCCGGGAGTCGGCGCGTGATTCCCGGCGGGGTCAAGCTCGCCGTGTGGAACCGGGACGGCGGGGGGTGTGCGGAGTGCGGCGCGGACGAGGACCTGCATTTCGCTCTCCTCCGGCCCTCGGCAGGGGCCACACCCGAAAACGTGCGGCTCCTGTGCACGCGGCACGACCCGGGGGAGGACGACCGGAGCGGCTGAGGCTCAGCCCGGCCCCTCCGTCACCCCTCCGCCCCGCACGTCCCACACCCGCGTCGCCACCCGGCCCACCAGCGCGCGGTCGTGGCTGGCGAGGAGAACGGTCCCCGGGAAGGCGAGGAGCAGGGCTTCGAGCGCCTCAATCGCCCGGACGTCGAGGTGGTTGGTCGGCTCGTCGAGCACGAGAAGTTGTGCCCGCGTCACGCCCAGCCGCGCGAGACTCAGCCGCGTGCGCTGCCCGCCCGACAGCCCCGCGAGCGGAAAGGCCGGGCCGCCCGGCAGCCCCACCTGCGCCCCGACCTCGTGGAGCTGGTGGGGTGTGAGGGCCGGATTGGCGTTCAGCAGCGCGTCCCCGACCGTCTCCAGCCCCGCCAACTCCTCGCCGTGCTGGCCCGCCGCGTAGACGGTCAGGCCCTGCCCCCGGCGCACCTCGCCCCCGTGCGGCAGGGTGCCGAGGAGCGCGGCCAGCAGGGTACTTTTCCCGCCGCCGTTCGGCCCGGTCAGGGCGATGCGGTCGCCCCGGCGCACGTCCAGCCGCAGGGCACAGAGCACGGCCCGCCCACCGCGCACGACGGTGAGGTCGCGGGCCGTCAGCACCTCGGAGGGGCCGGGGGGAGCGGCGGGCAGGTCGAGGCGAAGCGTGCGGCGGTCCTGAAAAGGCTTCGAGACGGCCTGTTCGTCCAATCGGTCGATCTGCTTTTGCATCGCCTGCGCCCGGGCCGAGTGGATCTGCTGCGCCCGCCCCGCCTTGTGGCTGGACAGGAACTTGTCGTTGTCCCGCGCCCGGCGGCGGTTTTCCTGCACCGAGCCGATGCTGGCCTGCCGCCGCCGCTCCTCGTCCAACGCCTCCCTCTTTCTCCGGTACGCCGCGTGGTCGCGGGCCTGGGCGTCCCGCAGGGTCTCCTTGACCGCCATCGCCTCCGAATAGCCGCCCGGGTAGACGGTGAGCCCCCCGCGCTCCAGTTCCGCCGTCCGCGTCGCCACCGCATCCAGAAAGGCCCGGTCGTGGCTGGCGAAGACGAAGGGCGTGCCCGAGGCCCGAATCCAGCCCTCCAGCCACGCCGCCCCCTCCGCGTCGAGGTGGTTCGTCGGTTCGTCGAGGAGACACAGGTCGGCGGGGGAGAGGAGCAGCCGGGCCAGCATCACCCGGCGCATCTGCCCACCCGACAATCGGGCGGTGGAGGCCCCCGGCGTGAGCCCCAACCCGTCCAGCACCTCGGCGGCCCGGACCTCGAAGCTGTACCCGCCCGCCGCGCGGAAGGCTTCCTCGGCGTCGGCGAAGGCGTGGAGGGCCGCGCCTGTGCCTTCGCCGAGCCTCGCGGAGGCCGCCTCGAACTCCCCGCGTGCCCCCCTCACCTCCTCTGGCGTCACGGCATCGAGGACCGTCGCCCCGCCCGTGTCCGCGTGCTGGGCGAGGTAGGCCACCCGGCCCGTCCGCGTCACCGTCCCGGCGTCGGGCGCGTCCAGGCCCGCCATCCCGCGCAGCAGCGTCGTCTTCCCGCCGCCGTTCTCCCCGACGAGCGCGAGGCGTTCGCCCCCGCCGACCTCCAGGTCCACATCCGCAAAAACGGTCTGGTCGCCGAACACGCGGGCGACCCCTCTGAGCTGTAACACCACACCTTCCCCCTGCGAACACCGTTCCCTGCGGGCGAGCGGCCCCCACGTCACGCGCGGGGCCGGGGCTCGGGCCGAGTTACAGGGAGGGGAGACGCAAGGAACAACCTCGTCGAGTGGGGGAAGGCCGAACGCCGGGCAACCCGGACCGTTGCCGTCAGCCTACCCCGCCTTCCCGCCGGATAAGCCATTCGGCGGAGCTTGAACCTCCCGTCGCGTCAGGTTCTAGGGTGGGGTTCGGGAGGACGGGAATGCGCGTGAAGATCGGTGAACTCTCCCGCCAGACGGGCCTGAGCGTCCGGACCCTGCGCCACTACGACGCGCTGGGCCTGCTCACGCCGGGCGAGCGCACGGGCGGCGCGCACCGCCTGTACTCCCCAGGGGACGCCGAGCGGCTGTGGCAGATTCAGGCTCTCAAGTCCCTGGGCCTGAGCCTGGAAGCCGTCCGGCAGGTGCTGGACGACCCGGGGCACGCTCCCGCCGGGTTGCTGCGGCGGCACATCGAACACGTCGAGGCGCGCGTGCGGGAGGAGCAGGCCTACCTCGCCCGGCTGCGGAGGCTGGAACGTGCGGGGCAGCCCACCTGGGCGGAACTCATGGAGGTGATTCGGATGAGCGAGGAAAATCGCAAGAAGGTCGACCGCATGTTGGAGACGGTCCGGAGCGTCGGCGAGGATGGCCGCGAGAACTTCGACGAGGGCCAGATGGCCTACCTGCGAGAACGGGCCGGGACGGTCGGGCAGACGCGCATGGGGGAGGTGCAGCGCGAGTGGCCCGAGCTGATGACCGAGGTGCTGAACGAGATGGAGCGCGGCACGCCCCCGACCGACCCGAGGGTCAAGGCGTTGGCCGAGCGCTGGCACGCCCTCGTGCGTGAATTCACGGGCGGGCGGCAGGACATCGGGGACGGGTTGAACCGCGGGTACGAACGCCGCATGACCCCCGAGATGCAGGCGATGTGGGCGTACATCTCGGCGGCGGGCGAGTAGGAAAGCCAGGAGGGCCGGGGCTCGTCACCTCGGCTCCCTTCAGTTTTCCCGCCGCCGAAACGCCAGCGCCACCAGGAAGATCGCCGTGTTGACGAGCACGATGGTCGCGCCGGGCGCCGTGTCGAGGAAGTAGCTGAGGTACAGCCCGGTCACGCCCCCGGCCGCACCGAGCAGCGCCGCGAGCACGATCATCTTCCGCAGGCTGCGGGCGAGCAGGCGGGCGGCGGCGCTCGACGTGATCAGCAGGCTCACGCTCAGCGTCGTGCCCACGAGCTGCACCGTCAGCACGACGACCAGCCCGATCAGGATCAACAGCAGGCTTTCGAGGGCCCGCACCGGGAGGCCGATGGCCCGCGCCTCGGTGGGGTCGAAGGAGGCGAGCAGGAGTTCTTTTTGCACGGCGGTCAGGATGCCCCCCACGACGAGCGTGACGATGAGCGCCCCCCACAGGTCGCCCGGCGTGACGCCCAGCGGGTTCCCGATCAGGAAGTTGGTCAGGTCGGTGGTGAAGGTGGAGGCTTTTGAAAGCATCACCACGCCGAGCGCGAACATCCCCACGAACACGATGCCGATGGCGCTGTCCTGCTTGAGCCCGCCCCGCTGGCTGACGGCCCCGATCCCGAGCGCGGTGAGCACGGCGGCGACGAGCGCCCCGAGAAGCAGGTTCCCCCCCGTCAGGAACGCTCCCACGATGCCCGGCAACACCGCGTGGCTCATCGCGTCCCCGATGTAGCTCAGCCCCCGCAGCACCACCCACGCCCCGACGAGGGCGCACAGCACGCTGACGAGCACGACTGCCGCGAGTGCGCGCAGGAAGAAGTCGAACTGGAGGGGGTCGGTGAGCCAGGTCATCGGGGCCGCCCCCCGGTCCCCGGAGCGTTTGACGCAAGACGACTCGTCACCCTGAGCCCGGCGAAGGGTCTCTTCCAAGGCGCAGAAGAGGCTCCGCACTGCTCAGCCCGACCGTGTTCCCGTGTCGAAGGCGCTGCTACAGGGGGAGCGAAGGGCGGGGGGCACCTCGTCCCGGTGCCCTTGGCCGTCTGCCGTCTGCCCTCTCCCCCCATCACGCCTCCGCGTGGGTATGCCCGAGGTGGCTGGAGCTGAAGGTCGCCTCGATGTTGTGCGGGGTGTAGACCTCCTCCGGCGTGCCGTCCGCAATGACCCGCCGGTTGACGAGGACGAGGTGATCGCACCAGCGCCGCGCCTGCTCCAGGTCGTGCGTGACCATCACGACGGCCCGGCCCGCGTCCGCCTGGGCGCGCAGCAGGGCCATCAGTTGCTCCTGGGTGGCGGCGTCCACCCCGGTCAGCGGCTCGTCGAGGAGGAGGACCCGGGCGTCCCGCGCGAGCATTCGCGCCAGGAGCACCCGCTGGCGCTGCCCGCCGCTCAGCGCCCCGATGTGCCGCCCACGCAACTCGTACACGCCCGTCTGCCGCAGCGCGCCCGCCACCCGCTCGCGGTCGGCCCGGCTCGGCCAGCGCAGCCAGCCCACCCGCCCGGTGCGGCCCATCATCGCCACGTCCCAGACGGTCACGGGAAAGGCCCAGTCGAGCGTCTGCTGCTGCGGCACGTAGGCCACGTCGCCTTGCGCGCTGCCCCCGTCCGTAAAGGTCACCCGCCCGGCGGAGGGCACGTTCAGCCCCACCACCGTCTTGAGCAGCGTGCTCTTGCCCGCCCCATTCGGCCCGATCACCGCGGTGAAGCTGCCCGGCGCAAACTGCACCGTCGCCCCCTCCAGCGCCGTGTGCGCCCCGTACCGCACCGTCAGATTCTCCACCGCGAGCATCGGGCGAGCATAGCGTGATTGGAAGCAATATTGCGAATGCGGAATCAAGAGGCGCGGTCCTGCTTCAGCGCCCTCACCATCGTGTCCACGTTCGCCCGAAACGCCTTGAGGTACGTATCGCCCGCGCTCCCCTTCGGCCCCAGGGCGTCGGTGTAGAGGGGCGGGGCGATGGTCGCGCCAGTCTCACGGGCGAGCGTTTGGGCAAGGCGGGTGTTCAGCGTGTTCTCGGTGAAGATGACGCGGGCGCCGCTCCCCTTCACCGCCCCAATGAGGGTGGCGAGTTCGCGGGCGCTCGGCTCGCGCTCGGTGCCGAGGCCGGGGATGACGGTGCCGACGACGGTCAGGCCGTAACGCTCGGCGAGGTAGTGCAGGCTGTCGTGGTTGGTGACGACCTTGCGGCGGGCGGCGGGGACGGTGGTGAACTGTTTTTTCGCGTAGGCGTCGAGGGCCTGGAGCTGTCTCAGGTAGGCGGCGGCATTGTTCGCGTAAGTTGCCTTCCCGGCCGGGTCGAGCCGTGTGAGGACCGTCTGCACGTTCCGCACGTATCCGGCGGCGAGGGCCGGGTCCCACCAGGCGTGGGGATCGAGGGCGCCGTGGCCGTGCTCGTCCCCGTGGTCCTCCTCGTGCCCGGCCTCGCGCAGCTTCAGCCCCGCCGTCAGCTCGGTCACGGGCACCCCCGGCGCGGCGGCCCGCAGCTTCGGGAGCCAGGGTTCCAGGCCCGCCCCGTTGACGAACAGGGTGCGGCTGCCCGCCAGCCCGCGAATGGCGGCGGTGGTCGGCTGGAAGGCGTGGGTGTCCCCGCCGGGCGGCACGATCACGTTCACGCTCACCCTGTTCCCGCCGACCACCCGCACGAAGTCCGCGATGATCGTCGTCGTCGCGCTCACAGGCAGGGGCGCCGCCGAGGCCGTGCCCACTCCCAGGGTCAGCAGGAGGCTGGCGAGGGCGCCGCACCCGAGGAGGGACGGCCCCCCCCTCGTCATGTTGCCGTGTTCCGTCCGGTGGTCTTTGCGGGTCATAATGATAAGTCTTTATCACATCCTGTCGTCCGGCTGTGTGGTGTCCGTCCTCCCCCTGGCACCGCTTCCAGGCGGCGCCCTAGACTGCGCGCCATGACGCAAGCCGCCGTGCAGCCCGCCGTTCCCGACTGGTACAAGAGCGCCGTCTTCTACGAACTCTCCGTCCGCACCTTCGCCGATGGCAACGGCGACGGCAAGGGCGATTTTCCAGGCCTGACGGGTCGCCTCGACTACCTCAAGAACCTCGGGGTGGACTGCCTGTGGCTGCTGCCGTGGTACCCCAGCCCCCTGCGCGACGACGGCTACGACGTGGCCGACTACGTGGGCATCCACCCCGACCTGGGCACGCTCGACGACTTCAAGGTCTTTCTGCGCGAGGCACACGCCCGGGGCCTGAAGGTGATCGGCGACTTCGTGACCAACCACACCTCCTCCGACCACCCGTGGTTCCAGGCGGCGCGGCGCGGCCCGGTGCTCCCCGACGGCACGCCGAACGAGTACCACGACTACTACGTCTGGAGCGACACGGGCACCGAGTACGCGGGGGCCAGGATCATCTTCACCGACACCGAGACGAGCAACTGGACGCGCGACGAGATGTGCGGCAAGTATTACTGGCACCGCTTCTTCTCCTCGCAGCCCGACCTGAACTACGACAACCCGGCAGTTCTGAAAGAGATCATGGACGCCGCGCGCTTCTGGCTCGACCTCGGCATCGACGGCTTCCGGGTGGACGCGGTGCCGTACCTGATCGAGCGCGAGGGGACGAACTGCGAGAACCTGCCCGAGACGCACGCGATCCTGCGGGAGATGCGCCGGGTGGTGGACGCCGAGTACCCGGGCCGCCTGCTCCTCGCGGAGGCGAACCAGTGGCCCGAGGACGTGGTGGAGTACTTCGGGACGGAGGGGGAGCCCGAGTTCCACATGTGCTTCAACTTCCCGGTGATGCCCCGGCTGTACATGAGCCTGAAGCGCGAGGACACGACGAGCATCCGGCAGATCATGGACCGCCTGCCCTCCATCCCGTCCTTCGGGCAGTGGGCGACCTTCCTGCGCAACCACGACGAGCTGACGCTGGAGATGGTCACCGACGACGAGCGCGCCTTCATGTACGCGGCCTACGCGCCCGACTCGCGCATGAAGATCAACGTGGGCATCCGCCGCCGCCTCGCGCCGCTGCTCGACAACGACCGCCGCCGCATCGAGCTGCTGACCACCGTCCTCCTCGCCCTGCCCGGCAGCCCGATCCTGTACTACGGCGACGAGATCGGCATGGGCGACGACCTCTCCCTCGCCGACCGCAACGGCGTGCGCACCCCGATGCAGTGGAACGCCGGGGTCAACGGCGGCTTTTCCACGGCGGCCCCCGAGCTGTGCTTCTTCCCGCCCATCGGTGACCCGGTGTACGGCTACGGGCGGGTGAACGTGGAGAGCCAGCAGCAGGACCCCAGCAGCCTCCTCAAGTGGGTGTCCCGCCAGCTCGAACTCCGGCGCCACAACGCCGCCTTCGCGCACGGCGACCTCACCTTCGTGGAGACCGGCAACCCCGCCGTCCTCGCCTTTACCCGCACCCACGGTGACGAGACCCTGCTCATCGTCAGCAACTTCGCCGGGAACGCCCAGTCCGCCGGGCTCGACCTCGCCGAACACGTCGGGCGCAGGCCCGTCACCCTCGCGGGCGGCAGCCACTTCCCACCCGTCACGGAAGGGCCCTACCCCATGATCCTCGGCAAGTACGACTACTACTGGCTCAAGCTCAGCGGCGTGCGGTGAGCCGTCAGGAGAGCTGGGCTGGATGGGTCATGTCCAGCCCAGCTCTCCTAGAGGCTGGGCAAAGCCCTATCCAAAAAATGGCTTGATTTTCGCCAGCATCAGAACGCAAGCGGCAACAAAGTGAAAGCCGATCAGAGTAGAGGACAAGCGTTCTAAATCTCGTCCC